>DAOSDU010000002.1:195797-216183 GCA_035362715.1 Methanofastidiosum sp. | reverse complement strand
GTGATCATTGTAAAAGACTAGTGCTTAAAATAAATATGTCCCACAGCCGAAAAAAGAAAAAATTTGCATATAATCAAATAATTATTTTAATTAATAGCTACATTTGAAATTTACTAAAAAATAAATATTGATTCTATTAAACAGCAATACAAAATATTTTATATCAATCGTGGTCAGTATATTTAGGGATTACATGCCAAAGAATGTTTTGATCGCGTATGGTAGTCGTTATGGTTGCACTGAAGAAGTAGCTATAGAAATAGGTAAGACCTTAGAGACAGCAGGAATAACTACAAAGATTATTAATTTAGGTGGCCTGAAGGAAAGTGAAATCCCCTCTATCGAAAATTTTGACGGGGTTATAGTTGGTTCAGGTATAAAAGTCGGGAAATGGACAAATGAGGCCGATCTCTTTATAGATATAAATAAAGATAGATTTAAAGATACGATCTTTGGAATGTTCGCCTGTGCTGGATTTGTAGCAAATGACCCTGAAAAGTCAAAAGAGATGTATGTAGAAGAAAAAATTCAAAAACTTGGACTAACCCCTGATTTTTATGATGTCTTTGGCGGAGTCTTTGATCTTTCAAGAAAATCCAAAGCAGGCTTTATGGATAGGAAAATCATGTCCATAGCGGCAAAGGGTTTGGAGAAAGAGAAGGGGATAAAAATAGAAAAGAAAGGAAAGAACGACTTCAGGGATTGGAATCAGATAAAATTATTTGCACTGAAGTTTGCAGAATCCGTCAAATCAAAATGAATAGCTATTGATAATTTTTAAACAAATACAGAGATACAATCAGAAAATATTTTATATATAAAGGTGCAATACATTTCTGATTAGATGACAAAATGTGTTTTAATCGCATATGGTAGTAGGTATGGTTGCACAGAGGAAGTATCACAAGAAATCGGAAAGGCCTTAGAAAAAGAAGGATTAAGTGTAAGTTTAGTGAATCTTGAATTATCCAAGAATGTTCCAGATATAAAAAATTTTGATGGCGTCCTAGTCGGCTCTGGAATAAAGATTGGCAAATGGACAAAAGAAACTGATAATTTTCTCAAGAAAAATAAAATGCAATTTAATAATAAAATTATGGGCCTTTATGCCTGTTGTGGATTGGCTATGGAAGACGCTGAGAAAGCAAAGAAGATGTATGTTGAAGACAAAATGGAAAAACTAGGAATTGAAGCAGAATTATTTGATGCATTTCCGGGAAAGTCTATCCTGTCTGATTTTGATCTATCCAATCCAAAAATCGGTTTTATAGAAAGAAAGATTATAGAACAGGCAGCTAAGGCTCAAGCGAAAGATAATAAGCCAATAAAAATTGATGAGAAGTGGAAAGATGATCCAAAAGGCTTGAATCAGATTAGATCTTTTGCCTCAAAATTTGCAGAGCTTGTTGAATCCAAATAATCTAGTTAGAAGATTAGCAAAAGGTGCTTTTCAAACATTCATCTTATTTTGATCTTTCTCTTACTTCTAGAAAGATACATACATTCGAAAGAGAGCATATATCTACTATTTTACCAAATAATGGCGAGATTATGATAAATAGGGCTCTTAAAATTTTCATTAACAAAAATTAGCAATGTTTATAAAAAGATTATCATCAAAAAGGTTAACAAATTGTTGATTATCTAGAAATTATTAAAGGCGAAATAAATGAAATCAAATTTTATCAAAGGCTTTTCATCCACCGTACCTGTTGCAATATCTGTGGCTGCCTATGGGCTAGTTCTTGGAGTTCTTGCTTATTCGAAAGGAGTTACATTTTTTGAGCTATTACTTATGGATATTGTAACATTTGCAGGCTCCGCTCAATTTCTTATGGTAGAGCTTTGGAAAACTCCACTTCCTGTAACGGAGATGCTTTTTGCAGTTTTTGCCATCAATTTGAGATATCTCCTTATTGGGGCTTCCCTTACCCCGCTTTTCAAAGGAAGTTCTCTGTTTGAAAAGGCTGCCTTGATGCACCTTGTGGCAGATGAAAACTGGGCAGTTACACTTTCGAGATTAAAAAAAGAAAAGATAAGCCCTTACTTTCTTTTTGGGGGAGGGATATGCCTAGTTATCTTCTGGGTAATCAGCACTTTGGCAGGCCACACATTCGGCTTTATGATATCAGACCCTTATTCAGTTGCACTTGATTTTGTGATTATAATAATATTTACCGCTTTGGTGGCAAGTTTCTATGATGGAAAAGATAGCTTGCTTCCGTGGATAGTTGCAGCGATATTTGCATACCTCTCCTTTTTATTCATACCTGGAAAGTGGTATATCGTCATAGGAGGGTTGACGGGCGCTTTAGCATATTCGATTGAAAAACATCTCAGAGGAGATAAGCATGAATGATTTTGACATGCTAGCCATAATTGTAATAATTCTCGCTGGTATTATCACCTACTCTTTGAGATTCGGTGGACTATTGATAGGAAATGTGCTCTCTAAGCACAAATTTGTTGAAAATTTGATAAAGGCTTTGCCTGGGACACTTCTTCTTTCTTTTATTGTCCCAAGTATTATCTCTGAAGGAATCCCAGGCGCTATAAGTGCTCTTATAACAGGTATTGTTGCAAAGAAGACGAATAATGTCTTAATAGCATTGATAATAGGCATGGCCATCATAATTATGTTCAGAAATATATTATAAGAAAAGGATTATTTCTAATTTTTTCCACGGCCAATCATGTTCATTAGAGCATCGAATGGCGATTCTTTCGGGAAGATTCTAACAGTCTCCATACTTCCACAATTTTGGAATACTACAGTTCCAGAACTTTTTGCTTGATATATGCAATATTTGCAGTTGACTGCAACTAACTCAACGCTACCCGTAGAAAGATTTTGATTAATTGTTGCAGTTAAAGGATAAACAAAAAAACTATCTCCGACTTTTAAAGTGTCCTTTTCAAGTATTATAGAAACACAGTCGTCACTTAGAACTGACGTCGTTCCTAAAAATGACAATATTACTAATAAGCAGACACTTATTGGAATTATTTTCGCCATAATCCACGCCTTTCGGTATATTAAGGATATATATCCCTAATATAAATCTTTCTGATGTGGGCTAAAAGCACCTAATCTTTATATCAATTGATTATTAGCGCCTTTAGACTAAAATAGAAAAAGTAAAATAGTTGAATCTATATTTAGTATAAGAGGGATATGTCACGTAAAGAAAAAATAAAAAGCCTGGTAAAACAAGGCAAAGAAATATTAGGGATAAAAGAAGGAGAATATGTAAATAGGGGCGCCTTTGCTGCATGGAAATCCAATGTCTATAATTTTCTAAATGATGAATTCTCTATAGAAGAAGCGCTTGCATTTACCAATATTTGTGAAAACAATCACATTAAAAGTGTAGAAAATGGGATTTATTTCCTAGAGAATCTAGATTCTGATTAAAAATCTTAAATCAATAATTATCAAGATTTAATTCTATTTCTGGGTCAATTGGATCAGTAAATCCAAATCTCTGATACATTTGGATTCCATCTTTTGTTGCATGGAGATTCAAGATGTCTATGTCTAATATTTTTGCTTCCTCAATGATTTTTTTTATTAATTCGGTACTGATCCCATTTCTTCTAGCTTTTGGCACTGTATACATATTGCAGATATACCCATATCTTCCGTGAAGACAATCATATCTTGGAGGAACTCTCCAAAGTATTAAACCGCTTGTTGCAATAATCTCTCCCTCGTATTCAACAAGCCATGAAATAAAATCATCTGAGCCAATATATTCTGTAAAGAATTTTTTTAATTCTAGTTTTAGTTTTTCTAGATTACTCTTATCGTCTTCATTAAGTTCATCTAAAAGTAATATTTTAAATTTTATAAGTTCAGAGATATCCCCTAGGGTTGCCCTTCGAAAAACTAGATTATCTTTATTTATTATCATTATACTATTATTACTACTTAATTATTTATGAGTTTCTATGAATAAGATTAGCAAAACATTGGAACTAAGAATAGAGTAAGATAGCTCTAATCAAAAAGCGAAAAGCGCCGAGGGGGAGATTTGAACTCCCGCTTCCCTAGGGGAAACCGGATCTCAAGTCCGGCGCACTAATCCTAGCTATGCGACCTCGGCTTAAATTTAAATCATGTTAGTTAGTTTATAAAATTTGTGGGCCGTCAAATTTCAATCTGGTAGATAATTTCATATTCATTCTTACCGGTCAAAGTGTCGTGATATTTTACTTCGCCAATTTTTGTAAAATTATAGGAATGCTCTTTTGTATATTTAAGAAAAGTATTGTAACTTGATTCGTTCTCAGGCGAAATTGAGACTTGGATTCTATTACAATCTAAAAAAATAGCGCCTTTAATTAAATGGTCAATCAATCGAGAAGCATATTTTTTGCCACGGTATTCTTTTGACACACCAATCTGCCATAGATACACAGCATCTTTGTCTAAAGAGCTTCTGATCCCAGAGATAAATCCAATTAATTTTTCATCTTCTATCATTAAAAAACATAGATTAGAAAAATAATTGAATATTGCCCAGTATGTAAAGGATGTATGCAACTCCAAAGGTTTGCATGCATCAACAAATCTTCTGACTCTGTCAACATCTTCTACCGTACAGTTTCTTATTATCATCTAATCCCTATAAAAAATAAATAAATTAAAAAATGCCTAGATTTGAGAGACCAATCCCCAATAATGCTAACAAAACCACTGAAAGCACTATGAAAGCTACGAATGCCAAGATTAGTGCTAAAAATGCCTTGCCCCAAGAAGTCCCATATAGTGACTTCACTGCCCATAATGTCACTATGAAACTTAAGATTATTCCAAGAATTCCGAGTGGACCAAGAAGTGACCCCAAGATGGCACTTAGTACTATCATGATAAATACGCCTATTATTGCCTTACCGAATGAGGCTTTATCAATACCTGCAAACTTAGTTCCCAACCACAAGAATATTGCATCTAGAAATACCAGTGCAACAAAACCTATTATTCCTATAAGTCCTAATGCAGCTATAGCTATTAAGTCAATCATTTTTATCACCCATAGATAGAAAAATGATATTCAATATTTAAATTTTATGATATAAAATTTTGATTATATTCAAAATATCGTATAACCTTATATATTCTTAATACAAATTATATGTGCATATAGGTGATACTATGAAAAATAAATATGTAATTTTAGTGCTTTCGATGTTGGTTTTTTCTCTGCCTATGGCAACCCTTGCTTACAGCTTAATGTGGGAAAAGAGCTACGATGGGGGAAAAAATGATTTTGCAAACAGCGTAGTCTGTGATTTTCAGGACAATATTATTGTTACTGGATCTACTTACGTTAAGAGCTGGGACTATGTTACTATCAAATACGATAGAAACGGAAACGTGCTCTGGCAAAACGTCGAGCAGGAAGATGGGACACAACAGGCAAATGATGTCACAGTTGACAGGCAAAACAACGTTATTGTTACTGGGATATCAAGTGGTAGATACTACACGGTAAAATATAACTCTGAAGGAAAAAAACTCTGGGCTGAAAAGTTCAATATGGGAGGTAACGATAGTGGCGAAGGCGTTGCTACAGATTCCAAAGGCAACGTAATAGTTACTGGACACTCCTTTATTACTAATCAGTACGACATATATACAGTTAAATATGATAAGAATGGCAGGATGCTTTGGAAAGTCTTATTTGAAGATGCTCACGATGACTATGCTTATGATGTTGCCATCGATTCCTTGGATAATATTATAATTGGGGGAATGACAATGGGCAGAAGCAGGGCAGATACTACAAATTCATTCTTGCTCTTAAAATATGACAAGGACGGTAGCCCTCTCTGGAGAGTACAATTTGACGATAGCCAGGCGCATGGAATGGGAATTGCTACTGATTTTGAAAATAACATAATTATCTCAGGCTATTTCCACAATGGAAACGATTTTGATTTCAAGACATTGAAATACAACAAAGATGGAAAATTATTATGGCGCAGAACTTACAATGCTGGAAAAGATGATAAAGCATTTGCAGTTGCAATTGACAAAAAAGATAATATTGCGGTTACAGGGACATCCTATAAAGGAAACGCCCTTTACTTTGATTATCTTACTATAGTATACGACAAAAACGGGAAACAGCTCTGGGAACAGAGACAAGCAATTGGAGAAGACGATATGGCAAATGGCATTGCGTTTGACTCAAAAGGCAATATAGTTGTAACAGGAAGCACAAGATTAAAATCTTGGGAATTCTGCACAGTAAAGTATAGGAATTAATTTTATATTTTATTTTTTATACAAATTCTATCAAAGAAGAGATATTGTATTTTTTAAATACAATAATAGATTAGGACAATAATTCAATTTCTATGTTAACTCTTTCAGGAACTTTGACTCTCATTATCTGTCTCATGGTCCTTTCATCAGCGTCGATTTCGATGAGTCTTTTGTGTATCCTCATTTCCCATCGTTCCCATGTAGCCTTACCGTCACCAGAAGTGGATTTTCTTACTGGTACTTTTAATTTCTTTGTTGGTAATGGTATTGGCCCGGCTATGTCTACACCTGTACGCTCCGCTATCTTCTTAACCTGCGAACAAACTTCGTCAAGTTTTCCTGTTTCCATTGCAGTCAATCTTATTCTAGCTTTTTGCACCTATATCGCCTCATTCAAATAAAAATAAAATAAATTAAAATTTTATGCCTTAGTTATAGACTGGACCATTCCAGCGGCAACTGTTGCTCCCATATCCCTTACGGCAAACCTACCCAACTGAGGTATTACTTTTATTTCCTCAATAACCATGGGTTTTGTTGGCTTTATCTGGACAATGGCAGCGCTACCGCTCTTTAGGAAGTCAGGATTTTCAGTCTTTACGTTACCGGTCTTTGGATCAAGCTCTGCAAGTAGTTTCTCAAATGTGCATGCTACCTGTGCTGTGTGGCAGTGGAATACTGGTGTGTATCCAGCGGTTATGGCTGTTGGGTGTCTTAGAACTACTATCTGTGCTTTGAAAGAGTCGTTCAATGTTACTACTCTTGGTGGGTTGTTTGGATGTCCTAGAACATCTCCCCTCTTAATATCGTTCTTTCCAACACCTCTAACGTTGAATCCAACGTTGTCTCCTGGTAGTGCCTGATCTAGTGTTTCGTGGTGCATTTCGATTGTCTTTACTTCACCAGAAATTGGCTTTCCAAATACTGTTGTAGCTGGCTCGAATAATACTGTATCTCCCTTCTTCATTATTCCAGTTTCTACTCTTCCAACAGGTACTGTTCCTACACCAGTGATTGTGTAAACATCCTGAATTGGAAGTCTAAGTGGCTTGTCTGTTGGTTTATCTGGTTCTTTGAAAGAGTCTACGGCTTCTAATAATGACGGTCCTGTGTACCATGGTGTCTTGTCAGATTTACCTGCTATGTTGTCTCCGTTAAATGCTGAACCAGGGATAAACTTTGTTTCTTCAACTTTGAATCCAACTGTCTTAATTAACTTCTCTACTTCTGCCTTAATGGCGTTAAACTTCTCCTGCGAGTAGTTTACTGTGTCCATCTTGTTTACCAATACAGCTATTTGTTGGATACCAAGTGTTCTAGACAAGAAAACGTGCTCCTGTGTCTGTGGCATGATACCATCATTTACTGCAACTACTAGAACTGCGGCATCTGCTTGTGAAGCTCCAGTAATCATGTTTTTAACGAAATCTCTGTGACCTGGACAGTCCACGATTGTAATGTATTTTGAATCAGTTTCAAACTTTTTGTGAGAAAGATCTATTGTAACTCCTCTTTCTCTCTCTTCCTTTAGATTATCCATTACCCAAGCAAACTTAAACGTCTTACCTTTTTCTCCCATTTCCTCGAACTTTTTAATGAGATCTGCTCTGATATCACCGTGCATAACTAGTAATTGACCTACGGACGTAGATTTTCCGTGATCGACATGGCCGATAAAGGCTACATTTAAATGTGGTTTTTGAGTTGCCATAATTATTTCCTCCTTTTTTTACTATATTTTTATTATATCTGGTATAATCCTCTAAATTAAATCCATTTTTAAGCTTTTTCCATTTTACATGTTTAGGTAATCTTCAGGTTTTGGAGGCTGTGGTTTAAGTCCTTTCCTCTTTCTGATTGCCTCAACGGTCTGCATCTGAAGTTCTGTTGGAAGCTTCTGGTAACCTGCATATTCAGTTGACCATAGTGCCCTACCTTCAGTTGCGCCTCTTATGTCACCAGCAAATCCGAACATTTCAGAAACTGGTGTGATAGAGACAACTGTTGTCATATCTCCTTCCTGAGAAATATCCAATATCTGCCCTCTTCTAGACTGCACTTCTCTTGTTACAGCTCCCATGTAGTCTTGAGGTGACGTAATAGTAACTTTCTGGATAGGCTCGTATATCACAGGTCTTGCATATAGCATTGCTGCAAATAGTCCTTCCCTTACAGCAGGTATAACTTGCGCTGGACCTCTGTGAATGGAATCCTCGTGAAGCTTACAATCTACAAGCTTTATCTTGAGTTTCATTACGGGCTCTCTTGAATATGGGCCTCCGTCAATAGCTTCATGAATTGATTGTATGACAAGTTCTATTACTTCGTTAATGTACACTATTCCTTTTGTCATGTTGAAGAATACGTTCCCGTTGTAAACATCTGCAATACCTTTTACTTCGTCACTATCCATTCCAAGTTCTCTTAGTTGTGGACCTAGATCTTTGCCTTTAATTCTGCCTTCGGGTATTATTCCCTCTTTTACTGCATTGTAAACATTATCCTCTAAAGGCTCTACCTGCATATAGAATCTGTTATGTTTGTTTGGAGATTTACCTTCTACAGCTTCAGATTTACCATCAATTGATTCTCTGTAGATAACAATTGGTTGGGATAATTTTATATCAATCCCTCTGTCATGAGTAATTCTGTAACCGACTACCTCTAAGTGAAGTTCTCCCATACCAGATAATAAATATTCTCCGCTATCTTCATTGATTTTGGCTACTAGTGTTGGGTCTTCCTTTGAAACTTGTCTCAAAACTTCAACTAGTTTTGCTAAATCTTTGGTATTTTTTGGCTCTACTGCAACTGTGACTACAGGTTCTGAGTAGTGCTTTATCGCCTCAAAGGGTGTGATTGGTTCATCACCAGTACAAATTGTTTCACCGGCTATTGCTTCTTTTAGGCCTGTAACTGCAACTATGTTACCGCATGGAACTACCTCTAAGTTCTCCCTGTCTGCCCCCATGAAAATTCCGACTTGCTGAACTCTCCTCTTGTTTTTTGTTGCTACTATCCATACCTCTTGACCAGTTTTTAAGGTTCCTGAAAATAATCTACCTACACTGATTTCCCCAGCATGCGGATCTTGCACAATCTTTGTAACAACCATTCCAAGATGTCCGTTTGGATTGCACTCCAACATATCCTTACCCACAGCACTTTCAAGGTCTCCCTTCCAGATCTGAGGGATCCTATACTTCTGTGCAACTAAGGGATTTGGAAGATGTGTAACCATCATATCAAGAAGGATTTCATGTAAAGGAGATTTTTTAGAAAGTTCCTTTTGAGTATCGTTCATACAGTGTTCAATAATATCCTTAAAAGATATTCCAGTCTTTTTCATGTAAGGGACGTTTATAGCCCAGTTATAGTAAGCTGAACCAAATGCTACGCTGCCTTCAGTAACGCTAACCTGCCAGCTATCCTTAAATTCTGGAGGGGCTGCATTTTTAATTAATTTGTTTACCTCATTGATAATTTTAACGAACCTGTTCTGTAACTCTTCAGGTGAAAGCTGAAGTTCCCTTATCAATCTGTCAACTTTATTAATGAAAAGTGTTGGTTTTACCCTTTCCTTTAGGGCTTGCCTTACCACAGTTTCAGTCTGAGGCATCTTACCTTCTACAGCACAGACAACTATAATACATCCATCTATTGCCCTCATTGCCCTGGTAACGTCTCCTCCAAAGTCAACGTGTCCAGGTGTATCAATCAAATTAACTAAGTAATCTTGACCTTTGTTTCTGTGTACCATTGATATGTTAGATGCGTTAATTGTAATTCCCCTTGCCTGCTCCTGTTCATCAAAATCCAAGACAAGCTGTTTTCCTGCGAGATCCTCTGACATAAGGCCTGCGCCAGATAGAAGGTTATCACTCAATGTAGTTTTACCGTGATCAATGTGTGCGGCTATCCCAGTATTCCTTATGTACTTTGGATCTTTCATTAATTCTTTAACTCTCTTCGCCATCTCTTCTTTTCTGCCCATAATGAATCACCACAATCGAATTATCTGGCCGATTTTGCTATCCTCTCTATTTCTTCCTTCTTGTTAACAGAAAAGCTTGCCATTTCTCCTTTTGAAGCAAGAATAATCTCTTCAGCCAATGTTTCATGGAACTTTTTCTTTGTTTTAAAAGTTTTAAGGCTTGCACCGAGTGCAATATTCTTAAGTGCCATATCAAGTCTTCTTTGAGACCCTGTATCTACTGAAAGGTGGTACTTAATTCCTCCGTAGGAAAGTGTTGTTACTTCCTCTCTTGGCCCCGCATATTCCAATGCTTTAACTAGTACTTCCAAAGGATTCTGTTTTGTTTTTTTATTAATATCTTCAAAAGCAAGTTTTAATGTTTTATAAGTGGCCTGTTTCTTACCTGTGTAGCCACCATGTCTTCTCAAGAATCTTCCACCCGTCTTTTTCCCAGCAGACCCTGATCTCATCATTTTGTTTGAGAGTCTTTCGATAATATTCATTTTATTTTTCCAGAATCTTCTCTTTTGGTGCCTTCCTGCGGTATGAAGAACTACAGTGGGGGTAAGATTAACATAACTCTTTATTCCCAAATCTTCAACGGCGATATCTGTATCCCATTTGCCAAAGACTTTGAGGTTATCGGGAATGTAAAATCTATCTTTAATATCCATAATATCTACCTTACCGGTTTCTCTTTCCTTCCTTTAACCATCTCATTTAATGAAACTCTGTTTACTTTAATTACTTTAAATCTGACTCCAGGGATATCTCCCATTGATCCGCCCTGCCTGCCGCCAATTCCTTCAATTACGACCTCATCGTGTTCGTCAATGAAGTTTATAGCGCCGTCTCCCGGGCAAAATGCAGTTATCTGCCTACCGTTTTTAATAAGCTGAACTCTAATGCATTTTCTAAGAGCAGAGTTGGGCTGTTTTGCCTCAATAGGTACTTTCTCAAGTACAATCCCTCTAGCCTGAGGACTACCCTCTAAAGGATCTGATTTAACTTTAAGGTCTAGCGCTTGAACCTTGTAACCTTTATCTTTCCATCTAAATCTTTTTCTTATTCCCTCGATTTTTCTCGCAGCGTTTCTGCCATGTGGTTTACTCATATTTACAACCTCTACATGATCATTATATCGTCAAGATTATGATGTCTCTTTAATAGGTTTTTGATTCGATCTATATTTTTTCCTTCTTTTCCTATTACAAGACCTTTATCTTTCTTATTAATATCAAGAACAGCTATCTTCTTGCCATCTTTTCTCTCGGAAACATGAATATTTTTAACTTTAACAGGCCAGATAATATTCTTAATAAACTTAACAGGATCATCTGAATATTCAATTATATCTATTGGCTTATTCAGAGTTTCTTTTACTCTCTGCGCATTCGCACCATTTTTTCCAATGGCAAGGCCCATATCGCCTTCTTTAACAACATAAACAATCTTATTTTTATTGTCCTCAAAAATACAATCCTTAACAGTTGCACCGGTCATACTTTCAAAAAGCCCAATATACTTTATCTCATCAGTTGAAATTTTAATTCCCATAAACCTTCCCTCCAGAAAGTATATTGGACTCTCCTGGAGACATGACTGCTATTACTGAAACTAAAAATGGTTTACCACAAACGGTACCAAGCTCCAGCGATGTACCACCAAATTCTAAGATTGGTATGCTTGATATCTTTGAGTAATATAAAATATCCTCTTTTATACTTTTAGGACAGTTTTGAGTATAGATAATCATCTTAGCATTACCCGTCTTAAGAGAATTAATGGATTTGTTGGTTCCAAGTATTACCTTTCCGGTATCTACTGTTCTCTTTATTTCTCTATTTACGTCCATTGAATAACCTCCTACTTTTTCATTATAAGTTTAACATTTCCCGTTCCCATGGGTATCGGTTGCCCTATAATAACGTTCTCCGTTACTCCTGATAAGGTGTCAATCTCGCCGAACTTTGCAGCTTTCATAAGATGGTTGGTTGTAACTTCAAAAGAGGCCCTAGCAAGTATACTGGCCTTTTCTCCACTAATCCCATGCCTTCCTATCTGCTTTATCTCCCCCTCCATGGTCATTAAATCAGAAAGTAACATTATATGCCTTATATCTACTTCAAGACCCTGCTCTTCTAAGGTCTTTCTAATTTCATCTACAATTGCCCTTCTAGCAGCTTCAATTCCAAGTACCCTTTGTATCTCGTTTATATCGTTTGATATTGATCTTGATAGATCAACTCCAGGGATTTTAAAAGCTTCTCCGAGATTTGATCCCTCTGTATATATTACATATTCTTCTGCTTCTTTTTTGATTAGGGCCCTTTTAACATTTTTAATTCCTTTAAGCTGGTGGGCTTTCACTCTGTTAAAAAATTTTCTAAGTTCCATAAGAGAAACGTCACCAGCCTTTAAAGTTAAAAAGTTATCTTCGTCTTCGATGCTCTCGACTTTTTTCAATTTATAAAGTTTTTCTTTTATATCTTCGAGTGTAAGTCCTTGTTTTTCCATCTTGTAAGTATCAAGTTCAACTACAATTGACATGTTGATAACATCAATTTTCATACTTTTAGAAATACTTTCAATCGTTGTACCTTCAATTTCCTTAACTATGTCTTCAGCTTTTTCTCTGCTTTCTCTAATTTCCTCATCGAGATAAATCCTCATAACTGGTGTATTTGGATCTTTTCTTGCATCGACGATTTCAATGATTCTAGGAAGACCTAGTGTAACGTTAATATCGGCTACTCCAGCATAGTGGAAGGTGTTTAGTGTCATCTGTGTTCCTGGTTCTCCTAAACTCTGCGCCGCTATAGTTCCAACTGCTTCGCCTGGATCAACAAGAGACCTTTCATATGTTTTAATTGATTCTTCGATTATAGAAGTTATCTCATTTTCTGACAAGTTATATTTATCATTGGCCATGTAAAGTTTTTCTTTAAGCTGGCCAGAAATATATTTAGTCAGTTTGTCATTATATTCTTCAAGTTGATTATCGATATATGATAAATCTGCCATTACCCCACCTTCACTCCTTCCTCGAAGTAATTGTCTTATGTACTATCCAATCAATATCAACGGCTTCACCATATGAACTTCTGGAGGGATCAACTCCGTCCTCTCCGTATTCGAATTGGATGATGTTATTACTGTTATCTCTAACGCTTCTGTCTTTTTCAACTTTTAAGTCTTGCAAAGCATTAATCAATCGTCTCTGCATATAACCTGACTGAGCTGTTCTAACTGCTGTATCTACAAGCCCTTCTCTTCCACCCATTGAATGGAAGAAAAACTCTGTTGGTGAAAGTCCTTTTCTGTAACTTGAACTGACAAAACCTCTTGCCTTGGCTGAACGATCTCCACGTTTAAAGTGCGGTAAACTTCTTTCCTGATACCCTCTGTGGAGCCTCTTCCCTCTTACAGTCATCTGCCCCAAGCATGCAGCCATCTGAGTTAAGTCGAGCATATTTCCTTTTGCGCCTGTCTTGGCCATTATTACAGCATGTCTTTTCATTCCAAGATACTGTTCTGCTGCTGCTCCTGCATTGTCTCTTGCCTTTGCAAGTTCGGCCATAATCCTGTTTTCTAGTGTGTCTTCAATTGTCTGACCTGGCTGCTTTTCAAGCTCTCCCCTTTGATAAGCATCAATATTGTCCATGACTTTACTGTGGGCGTTTTCTAATATTTCATCAATTCTATCAAGACCTTCTTCTGGTATGTCGACATCATCAATACCTGTTGTAAGACCTACTTTCATTATAACTGAAATGATAAGTTTTGTGACAGAATCCAAGAACTCTCTTCCTTCGTCAGACCCATAATCCTTTACAATCTTATCCAGTAGTTTACAACTTGACCTGGCCTTAAATGCTGCTCCATCTATGACACCTTTTAGAAGTTTTCCTTCTTTTATAATAACATAATTATCAAATTTGCAGTTAGCAAATTCACATTTTTCACATTTTCTGCATGTTTTTGATCTGAACTCAACACTCAAATCCTTTGGGAGCAATACTTCAAAAAGCTCTTTACCAGTCCAAGGTGTTAGTCTTTCGTTGAATGCTTCGACATCTACTTTATTGTTTAGTATGCCTGATTCGTAAAAGTACTGTTCTACGTCTTCAGTAGAAAACTCTGAACCATCTTTAGTCATAAGATATGCACCAGAAATATAATCTTGCATTCCTCCAATAACAGGCTCTCCAAACCTTGGTGAGATGATGTTCTCCTGGACCTTCATAATTATTCCAGCTTCACTTCTTGCCTCTTCTGTCTGGGGAAGATGTAAATTCATTTCATCTCCATCAAAGTCAGCGTTATAAGGTGGACATACACAGAGATTAAGTCTAAAAGTTTTGAATGGCATGACCCTTACTTCGTGGGCCATTATTGACAGTCTGTGAAGTGATGGTTGTCTATTGAATAACACAATATCCCCATCTCTCAACTGCCTCTCAACTGTAAATCCAACATCAAGCTCTTCAGCAACATCGTCTTTTGTGGTATCGGTAATTTTCTTTCTTCTTCCATCATTTCTTATTACGTAGTTTGCACCTGGATGTGTATTTGGTCCATTTCTGACAATTGTCTTCATTTCTTCCAAGTTGTGCGCAGTTACCTTTTCAGGAACTGTTAATTCAGATGCTACAAAGTCAGGCACCCCGACTTCGTTTATACTGATGTATGGATCGGGGGAAACTACTGTTCTTGCAGAAAAGTCAACCCTCTTTCCAGAAAGATTTGATCTAAATCTGCCTTCCTTCCCCGAGAGTCTCTGTGAAATAGTTTTTAGAATTCTGCCTGATCTATGTCTTGCAGGAGGAACTCCTGAAGTACTATTATTAAAGTAAGTTGTTACGTGATACTGCAAAAGTTCCCATAAATCCTCAACTATCAGCTGTGGAGCTCCTGCGTCTATATTTTCTCTCAATCTCTGATTTATTCTTATGATATCTACCAATTTGTGAGTTAAATCGTCTTCGCTTCTGACACTTGACTCAAGAGTTATAGAAGGTCTTACTGTAACTGGTGGAACTGGTAATACTGTCAATACCATCCATTCCGGTTTTGAAACGTCTTTATTCACACCGATTAATTCATAATCTTCGAGCGGTATTTTTTCTAAACGCTCTCTTACATCTATTGGGGTTAGTTTGTTTCTTTCCTCGCCCCACTCTTCATAAAAAGTATATGGTTTCTCAAACTTTATAGTTCTCTTGTCACTACCGCACCATGGGCATACACTTTTTGCAGCTTTGTCCATTGCCTCTTTTACAATTATTTCCTTATTTTTCAACCTGTCGCTTGCTTTCAAGAGTTGTTCATGGAAGTGCTGTCTTTGTGATTCATCAAGTTTTAGCTTCCCACAGTCTCTGCACACTGACTTCAGAATTTTGTGTACATCTTTAGCATGACCTACATGGATTACAGGCCTTGCAAGTTCTATGTGCCCAAAGTGTCCAGGGCAGTCCCCAAACTTTTGACCGCATGTCTTACATTTTAAACCTGGATCGATTACACCAAGCCTCTGATCCATTAGACCTTTTTCTATAGGGTATCCATCATCATCATAAGTATCGGCTGTAATTACTCTTAATACTGACATTTTTCTTACATCTTCGGGGGACAATATTCCAAATTGAATTGTGTCTATTACTTTTGGTACTTTAAACATGATGATCACGCCCTATCCCTAAGTTTTAATTTGGGATCTAAACACATTGATTTTAACTCCTCTAGCAAAAGTTTGAAAGCATAAGACATTTCAACGGGATAAATATCTGTTTCTTCTTCGCAGATTGGGCAATACTCTCTGTTTCTGAGTTTATCATAGACGGCAAGCGAACCACATTTTCCACATACAAGTATATCAGCTTTGTCTGAAGCGTCAAGTAATCTTTCTTTTAATAGTAAGCTTGTTCCGTGCCCAACTAAACAATCCCTCTCCATCTCACCAAACCTAAGACCCCCTTCTCTGGCCTTACCTTCAGTTGGCTGTCTTGTGAGCATCTGCCTTGGACCACGGGATCTTGCATGAATCTTATCGGCCACCATGTGATGCAGTTTCTGATAATAACAAACTCCAACAAATATGTCTGCTTCGATTACCTCTCCAGTAATTCCATTGTATAGCCTCTCTCTACCAGTATTCTTGAATCCAAAACTCTGGAGAGTTTGTCTTATATCTGATTCTTTTTCTCCAGCAAAAAGTGTAGCGTCTACTGTTTTTGCTTTTAGTGAGCCTGCTTTGCCCCCAATCATTTCCAGTATTTGCCCTACTGTTTTTCTGGAAGGTATGGCATGCGGATTAATTATAAGATCGGGTGTTATTCCGTGTTCTGTAAACGGCATATCTTTTTGTGGGCATAGGAATCCCAAAACTCCCTTCTGACCGTGTCTTGATGCAAATTTGTCTCCAAGCTCAGGTATTCTTTCGTCTCTGGCTTTTATCTTAACAAGTTTGTTTCCATCTTCAGTTTCACTTAATAGCACTAAATCTATGATTCCTTTTTCTGAAGGTCTAACTCCAATTGAAGTTTCTCTTCTACCTTCAATGGCTGTCCCAAACTCATCAAGTTCTTCTAAGAATCTTGGAGGGCTTGTTCTTCCAATCAAAACGTCTCCGCCCTTTACACTAGACTCAGGTCTTATAAACCCATCAATATCAAGATTCTCATAGGCATCAGGCCCTCTGTATCCACTTACGGATTCATCTGGCATCTCAAACTTATCCTGCTGACCACCAGGATATCTTCTCTCATCTGAGTCATATGTTCTAAAGAAAGTAGTTCTTCCAAGACCCCTGTCTACTGAACTCTTGTTAATAATAAGTGCATCTTCTATATTGTACCCTAAATAAGAAAGTACCGCAACTACAAAGTTTTGGCCTGCAGGTCTGTTGTTAAATCCTACTGCATCCATAACTTTTGTTTTAACTATGGGCATCTGAGGATAGTACATCAAATGACCCCTTGTTTCAACTTTAAGTTTGAAATTAGATTGTGAAAATCCAAGACTCTGTTTTCCCATCCCTGCTCCGTAAGAGTTTCTTGGTGCAGCGTTGTGTTCTGCAAATGGAACTATTGAAGCACATACTCCAAGAATCGATGGAGAATATATTTCAAGGTGAGTGTATTCGGGGGTCAAATCGTCTTCGGTAAGTGCAATAAGGGTGTTTTCTTCCTCTTCAGCATCTAGATACTCAATAATTCCTTCAGCTATGAGATCTGACCAGCTTTTTGATCTTCTTTCGATTGCTTTTACATGTTCTTCGGTCAAGAGAGGTTTGCCATTTTCTACAATTATAAGTGGCCTTCTGACTCTTCCAGGGTCACAGTTAATATGAATCTCATTTGTCATTTGGTAGTAAACAATGTTAGCTTCATTGTCTATCTTTCCTTTTCTCCTGTCATTTCTTACAGTTTCAGTAAACGTTTTTCCGTCTTTTACAAATCCAATTAGATTACCGTTTAAATAAATGTAAGTCATTACTTTAAGACCGGCCACATCTGTAATCTGCTCCAAGCCCAAAGAAAACAGGTAATTCTGGATATCGAGTTCATTTGACCCAATGGATATGTAAGACATCAAAGCCATGTTTTTTACAAGACCGCAGTTTGGCCCTTCAGGTGTTTCGCTTGGGCATATTCTCCCCCAGTGAGTTGGATGGAGATCCCTAGCTTCAAAGTGAGGCTGTGTTCTTGAAAGTGGAGAAAGAACTCTTCTAAGATGCGAGAATCTTGACATGAAGTTAGTATCGTCCATAAGCTGACTGATACCCATTCTGCCACCAGGCCAGGTTCCAGTTGCCATTGCATATCTGATTCTTTCTGTCAAAACATCTGCCCTAACTGACTTCTTTACAAAGTCGCCTTCGTTTCCTTCTTCAAATCTTCCCCTTGCATATGTTCTTTCAAGTTGGTATTTTATATCTCTTGTAAGTTGGACGAATGATAATCTAAATAAATTTTCTAAAAGATCTCCTGCTAATTTTAATCTCTTGTTAGCATAATGGTCCTTGTCATCTGACTCTCTCTTACCAAGTGAAAGTTCAATGACTCTATTTGCCATTATACCAAGGTAATAGGCTTTTCTTAATCTGTCTGCCTCTTCTGTACCAATATGTGGTAAAAGATACTTATCAAGAGCCATCTCCGCCCGTTTTAATCTGTATTCTTTTTGCTGACCCATGGCCAATCTCTTACCAAGGTAATCCAATGCAAGTTCCTTGTCTGTTATGTCCATTGATTCTTCAAGGTTGTCCAAAAGTTCCTTCTGGATATCCTTTTCAGAAGATACAGAATTTACTATATCAATATCCTTCTCAAGGCCTAATGATTTCATCAAAGTTACAAATGGCATCTTTCCAGGCAGCGAGGGGAATGAAACTCTAAGAAGTCCATCTTTTTTTCTCTCTACTGTGACTAATGCCCTAAATCCGCTTCTAGTTGAAAATACTTTTGCGATAGCAACTGACAATCTTTCATCAATTTCAACTAATATCCTGTTTGGTGCCAAATCTTCAATAGCAACTACAACTCTTTCTGCACCATTAATTATGAAGTATCCACCTGGATCTCTAGCGTCTTCTCCTTTCAAAATCAGGTCGTCTCTTCCTAATCCATTGAGACTGCAAGCTTGTGACTTTAACATTATAGGAAGTTTACCAATCTCTACCTCTACAGGCTCTCTTTCCTTTTCATCTATAACAGGTATAAACTCTAGATAAAGAGGAACAACATAGGAAAGACTCCTGAGCCTTGCTTCTTGTGGGAAAAAATCTCTCTTTGAACCATCTGCTTCCTTGTATACTGGCTCTCCCGCCCTTATCTTACCAAATTTAACATGAAAACCTTCAATATCAGTATCAATCTTAGCTTGTTCATTAATAACTTCCTGAAGTCTTCTTCCAACGAAATCGTTAAAAGAATCAAGATGCTGCCTTACGAAACCTTTTTCATTAAAAAATGATTCAATAACTATCCATCTATCCAACTAATATCACCTCTATTCCTCCCCGGGTTCTTCTTCGATTATTTCATCAACTAAATCTTCTTCTAGTCCTTGCTTTATATCTTCGCCAATGACATATCTGTAGAAAACGCTCTTTCCTGCAGGAGAATCGGCTCTCACAATTTTTATTACATCTCCAGATTTAGCCCCAATAATCTTCACAACAGGATCAGTATCTAAGATTAGGGGAAGTTTGTCATGTGTTACATTAAATCTCTGCAGAACCTCGTTGGATTCTTCTTCTGTAAGAATAGTATGTTCAGGAACAAATTCATTATCCAATATATTAATCTTTTTTTTCGTCATTATTACCTCTCCTTGGATGTGACGGGCTCGAGGGGATTTGAACCCCCGACTCCCGGCTTAAAAGGCCGGTGCTCTAGCCAGACTGAGCTACGAGCCCGTATAAAAGGAGTTTTTTTTACAAAAAGCCTCTTCAGGGTGCAGATTTCAGTTTTTGGAATTGAAAATGGAGTGCTATTTAAGCTTTTCGGTGACTTCCTGAAGACGCTTACAAGAATTTTATCACCTTATTTTCATATTAATGGCTAATGTGCCTTTATCCTATAATTATGATCATTATGGCGCCCGAGTCGGGATTTGAACCCGAGTCACAAGAGTGACAGTCTTGGATGATGGGCCGGGCTACACCACTCGGGCATAATAATGCAAATCCATCAATATGAAATGCATATTTAAGCCTTTCCATATTCTTTCACAGAAACTCTTTTAAGATATTTCTAGTTAAATTTGTAAAGGTGATTTTGTGAATCCAAAGGTAATGACTCATAGTAAGAATATTACAAAAGAAAAAAACAGCAGAGGGTTCTCGTTGGGAGAATTAAGGGAAGCCAATATTAATGTTAATCGTGCAAATTCCCTTGGCATAATTTTAGATTTTAGAAGAGGTACTGTCCGTGAAAATAATGTAGCCCTTCTAAAAGATTTACTCAATAAGAATATTGAAGCTAAAAAACAGAGGAAAGCAGATACAAAAAAACAGACTGGCGAAGTTAAAGAAAAAGTAAAGCCTGAAAAAGTAAAAAAGAAAGTAGCTCCAAAAAAAGTTGCGCCTAAGAAAGAAGAAGCTATTAAAGAAATTAAGCAAGAAGCTAAAG
>DAOSDU010000002.1:0-195697 GCA_035362715.1 Methanofastidiosum sp. | reverse complement strand
AAGTAAAGCCTGAGAAAGCAAAGAAGGCGCCTGCAAAAAAGAGTGCCCCAAAGAAGACGACTACAGAGAAAAAGAAAACTGAAGCTAAAGAAGTAAAGCCTGAGAAAGCAAAGAAGGCGCCTGCAAAAAAGAGTGCCCCAAAGAAAGAAAAGGCCAAAAAAGAGTAAATCAAAAATTAAAACATGAATTTGATAGAGGCTCTTAAGTTAAGTCCTCTATACTATTTTTTAATCGTATTCTCTCCAAGTATAACTGCACTTTGTGCATCTATAAAATTTTGTTGCAGGTTCATCTCCACTTCTTGTCTGGAGCATCCACCAGTAAGCTTCTCTGTTGTGGCATTTTTTACATTCTTCCTTAACTTTTGGCATTGCCATATTATTATTTTCGATGATAACAACTTCATCATCAGATTTATTTTTTTCAGTGTGCTCAAACCTACTTTTTTCATCTATATCTTTCTCATAACCACATCTACAAGCGTATAGAGACTTACCCTCTTTTTTATTAACGCGTAAAAGAGTACCGCAATTTGGACAAAATTCCATTAAATGCTCACCAAAAAGAAGGGCTAAACGTGGTTTATAAACGTTTCTAATTAACATATCTTTTGTTCTTTTACAAGATTAATTAATAGAAAAGAAATCAAGGATAAAACTAATGAAAAATATAGAGGATAATTCATGCCCAAGACTTTCCACAAAATACCTGCTATAAAAGAAGCAGGAAAAGCCATTAGTCCAGTAATGAGTTGAAAAGATCCCAAAGAAGTGGCCCTATAGTCCAAAGGACATATTTCAGAGGCTAATGTTTTTTGAGATACATCAATAGCTGATTTGTAGATGCCATAAATACAGAATATCAACACAAGCCCTATAAAATTTCTTGTAAAGATCATACTACCGCAGACAAGTGCAAAAGATAGATAAGAAATCATCAACACTTTTTTTCTCCCAATTCTATCTGCCATTCTCCCAAATGGATATGAAAAAATCGTGCTTGAGACTGTAAAAATCAAATAGAAAACAGGGACTGTGTATATTGAAAATCCAATATCTTTGACATATAACAGAAAGAAGGAGTAGCTGAAAGCCCCTAATGCGAATAATCCATTTACAAATACGAAGAACCTAAAGTTTTTATCAAAGAGATTTATTGAAAAAGCTCTTTTCTGAACTTCAAATTTTTTTTCTTTAATAAAAAGATAAATTATTAAAACAGAAAAAAATGAGGGAATAGAAGCCATAAGAATTAAATTCCTAAATCCGAGATATTTTAATAATATTATAGATAAAGTAATTCCGACAATTGCACCAAAGTTGTCCATTGCTCGGAGAAAT
The DNA here is from genome assembly GCA_035362715.1 of Methanofastidiosum sp. Classification (NCBI taxonomy): domain Archaea; kingdom Methanobacteriati; phylum Methanobacteriota; class Candidatus Methanofastidiosia; order Candidatus Methanofastidiosales; family Candidatus Methanofastidiosaceae; genus Candidatus Methanofastidiosum; species Methanofastidiosum sp. The sequence goes on along the minus strand of DAOSDU010000002.1, from coordinate 194,357 downwards.
CCAAAGTTTGCGCCCCTGTTACCCTTGGAGGATAATTCGGCAATCATTGCATCTCTTGGTGCACCTCTGATCTTACCAGCTCGATCCAAAGCTTTGAAAGGAATAAGATATAACCAAGTTGGAGAAATTGCGTAGCCGAATCTAGCCACCCCAGAAGATACGTATCCCGTCCAGACAAATATTTTTCTTTTTCTGAACTTGTCAGATAGAAAACCAGAAAATGCACTAGAAAATGAAACTAAAGCGTCCCCTATGCCGTCTATTATCCCTAATACCACCACATCGGCACCTAGAAAAACGGTGACAAACAAAGGCCATATTGGATAAATCATGTCAGAGCCTAAATCGTTTAAGAAAGAAGCTAATGAGAAAACATGCAACTCTTTTTTATTCTCTTTTTCTTTTTTCATTGATTCGCCTCTACGACCTCTATTTATTTCAACAATCTTCATTTTAATTCTTATAAATCTTTCTGGATGAAGAAAATCTTATCATTTATCAAAGATATCTTAAGAATTGATACAAATACTAGTACACGGTGCCAAAGCTCACAGAAATTAAATTAAAAATAAGAAAAGAAAAAATAAATTTTTAATTTATGGTATAATAAGGTCTCTTTCTCCGGCAGGGACGAACTCCCTCATGGCACCCTTTCCGAACTCCTTTGTAATGTTTGCGAAGTCGAAAGGTAGTGACCTGTCGGCGAATGCGACCTTTATGTGTGGTGACAGTGCCCATGCGTCTCCTCTTGCGGAGTGAGCTGCTGCAACGATACCAGTGTATGCACTCTGGTGTCCTACGTTCATTGCGTAGCTTGGGTAGTTACCTCCCCTAAGCTCGAATGGTAAACCTTCATCAGATCTGTATGAGAAGGTGTTTGAAGCACCAATCTGATCTTGAAGGTCGTATCCGTAGAATCCGAATCTTCCCATCTGCTCCTTGTGTATGTTACATGCAAGGTACCATGCTGAAAGTCCAGCTTGAGCGTTACCTGTTGCCATAGATACACTTGTTCCGGCTGCTGCAGAGATACATGTAGCTCTCTGTGATCCACCGAAGTGTGTCTCCATAACTGCTGGGTAAAGTTCATACTGCTCTAAACAGTACATAGCAACGTCTGTTCCGATGTCGTTTATGAGTTTTACACTTGGTTTCTGCTTTGCGAGATCGCCAAACTTATCCTTTACGTGTTCCATTCCCCAGTATACAAAGTCTTCAAGGATGTTATCGGTGTATGCGGCTGTTGCATACTGTGTAAACCCGACACCACCAGACATGTATGATCCAAGGTATATCTGGTCGTAAATTAAAGCGGCAAGTGCAATTGCCTCAAGTGAGTGTCTTGCTGGGTCATCTGGGTACTTGGCCATTGACTGTGCACAGTCTGAAACAATTCCGTACATAAGTCCACCAGGCTCATTTGGACCTCTTGCTCTTCTTGCTGGCATCATGTCAGACATCTGTATGACTGAACCGTGCTTTGCAGCGTATGCGAAATCTCCAGTTGCGGCTTCTCCGGCACATAGATTGTATGCACCAATGAATGCCATACCGATCTGCATTGCGCTCCATCTGGAAACTGTTCCTCCGTCACAAACTCTTCCAACTACTGTTGGAATTCTAACTACCTGCCACATTGATTTTCCAATAGCCTTCTTAAGTTGGGCTGCTTGGGCTGCAGGGAATTCTTTGTTTATGTCTATAACGAATCTTGAATCAATTTCATCAATTAATTCATCATTTCCAGAGTATACTTTTACGTATGAGTCTTTTACTAATCTTGGGTCAGTTTCAACCATGTGTTCCTGAATGACGGCTGCACCAGGCATTGCGTGATTTACTACTTCAAGATAGTGGTTAATTGTTTCTGGTGTGACTTCTTTACCAAGTCTCTTTTCAAGAATGTTGTGTGGTGAGTCAAGTCCTACGAGGATAGTCCTTCTCATATCGTCCCATGCCTGTTGCATAGCGGCGTTGTTTACGAAGTGAAGGTCATCCATGTTAGCAATAGTGTCTGTATGTGAAAGCTGGTAAGGCATTAATACTCTCTGACCTTGTGGCATACCTACTGATGGATTGTACCCAGGTATTCCTCTTTCTTTTGCAATCTGCAGACCTGCATCATGAAATTCTACTTTCCTCTTGTTCTGCTTGTACCCACCGTATACGTAGTACTTTGTATTTTTCTTGTCAGGAGCTTCTTCGAATTTCTTTTTCATTGCCTGCATAAAGTTATGTTTTTCATCTTTATATACCATTCATATCCCCTCCTTAAAACTTGGCCTCCTTAAATGGCTCGAATCCACCGAAGGATCTCTCCCAGTGAACATTCTGTACCATTTGAAGAACTTCTGCATCGTCCTTTATTGTAACACCATCTGCTCTGTAGATTGTTGTTCTTTTCTTAAGTTCATCTTCAGATAGTGGCTTACCAACAGATATTGGGGCTGGTACTGGTTCTCCAACCATATCCTTTACGTACTTTACTTCTCCTGTGCTCTTGTCAAATACATATCTCTGCATTGCATCAAACATGATACCATTTTCATCAAGTCTTAGAGCATGTCCGTGGACTGTTCTTCCTCTAATTCCTGTTCTGGCAGCATCAAATGTTTCGGACTCAATAAGCTCTTTAGCAATTGCTTCAACATCTCTTTCTCTTGCTTCTACTACATGTCTTCCAGAAAGTGTTCCGCTATCCATACCTCTGTACCTGTATGAGTACATCCAAGATCTCTGATAAGGAGATATTGGGGCAAAGTAAACGGAGTCAGTAAACTGAACGTATCTAATTCTGTCTCCAGCCTTAGCACCGGGTGTTGGTTCTACAAGTTCCCTTATAGGGCATTCTGGTTCTCCCATTTCTTCTAATGGTGGGTGAACACTCTTGTAGTCCTCTCCAGGCTGTCTGTGGCCAAGAACTCTTACAACATCCTCATCGGATACTGATCTTATCTTTTGGAGTTTGTATGTAGGATCCATATATTTTTTTCTGTTTTTTGATGGATCTGATTTTCCAGGGTGAAATTGTGCTTTATATGCCATAATTATTCCTCCTAATTTAGACCCTTTATGTAGTCAGATACTCCTTTTTTATATTTTGTAAATCGGCCTACTTCAATATTATATCCAAAAGGCAGAAATTCATCACAAACATCTTTTATAATCTTCTGGACGTCTTCATTGTTGTCCTCTATTTCAATCCATATCCATCCAACCATATAATTCTCATTTTCATTTGAATTAACAGAAGGTCCATGGACTGAAACGTTTGTGACAAAGTCAAACCTAGTGAGCTCGTCAGTGATCTTGTCCGCAGTTTCTTTTGATATCAATTTGAAAGGAAATATCTGTATCTCGGGCCTAATTTTCAATATTACTCCTCCTAAATACCTCCTTTGATTTTAACAGCAGCTTGGTTTACATACTTCATTGGTTCTGCAAACTCAGGTACTGTGGAGAAAACTTCTTTAATTAATCCGGATGTCGCTTCTGGTGAGAACATCTGTGTTCCTGCATCTAATGCCATTGCGGCAGCGATACATGGAATAACGAATCCTTTTGAGTGTCTTGTAACGATGTGGTTTCCGTTGAATATACCAGGTCCTCCACCACCATAAATAGAGTGGGAGAAGAATGACATACCTACAGTTGTACCCTGAGCCCTTCCGAAGTCTACACCAGGTAGACCTGTTTCGTGCTCAACTAAGTCGTTGTAGTATAAGACTGTTGAAGGTATTCCTTGACCTGCTCTCATTGCACCACAGTTTACCATTACTGATGCGAGCATTCCTGATGCGGCATATGCATTCCACAATGGAATATCTTTAGCTTTGTATACCTTGTATCCAGATGGTAATGTCTTGTCTACTGCTATAACCTTATCTTCAATTGCTTTTCCAACTAAGGATTCAACAACTGATCCTATTGTTCCTTTCTTTCCATTTGCTTTAACTAACTCATATGTAATATTGTTTGCGTTCATTCCTTGGTATGCAAGTCCTAAGAGGTGTAGTCTCTCAAATGGACCTACAGCGTCTCCCATTTCAAACATTGCAGTCTGCTCAAGGATTGAGGCAAGTGCAGCTGAGTTCATTGCATTTTTCTTTGTTGTAGCAACAATGTGATTAACCATAATGTTTCTTAGGGAATATCCAAGACCTTCGTTCTTCTGAGGAACTTCAAGCATAGCCTGAATCTTTGCGCCTTTAAGATCAAGGGTCTGTGGGTAGGATCCCCATATTGCGGCCTTTATAACGTTTGCATCAAATATGCTAACGTCGAACACATCTATAATTGCTTGTGTTACGGCTGATGCTGTTGCAGTCATACCAACTGTGTATTCACAAAACATTCTCTTTGTTGGTATTTGAACAAGCATTCGCTCATTGTTTCCTAAAAGCGTTACTAAAGTATCGTCTTTTGTATCAACTTTAAGAATTTCTTCTACTCTCTTCTTAATCTCTGGGGCTTTCCCAACAACATCGAGTTTCATTTCTCTTCCCATTATAAATTGGCCTTTACCACCAAGTGCTCCTGTGGCAAGTGCTGACTGGGTGCCTTTGAGATCGACAGCAATTGTCCTGACAATTTTGGAAACTATGCTCTGAATGGCCTCGTTTTTTAGAGGACTGAGAGCTTCCAACGGGACTCCACTCTCAATGAGTTTACCCCTGTCAGAATACAAATCTATTTTATCGCTATATTTTGGCATATAGTATTCCTCCTTTTTTTGATATCCAAAAACAGGATATCATGTCCAAGATTTTTAAAGTCCATTAAACGGACTTCAGAGATACCTCATACAAATAATATTTAAGTGTTTCTATTTAGAATATTTATTTGATATGCCAAACTAACAACAAACTCTAATTTTATTTTAATTATAAATTTTATTAATAATATTATATTTAATAAAAAGAAGTTAAAATGAATAAATCAATAAGTATTAGACAAAATACAAAAATAAATAAAAATATCCCGGTATTTAATTTTATAGGGGCATTCTAATTAGAAAAATGTGTATATGCCTTAAATATTCTCTATAATCTGATAGATTTTATCAAGATCTATTTGATAATTCTCGATTTTACCATCATCACATAGTCTAGATATCTCGGGATCTACTGGTATACTGCCTATTTCTGGAATTCCCATCTTAGAGTTTTCCCCATTTCCGAATAGATCAATTTTTTTTCCACATGTGGGGCATGATGCATATGCCATATTTTCAACTACGCCCAATACTTTAACATTCAACTCTTCTGCCATGGAAACTGCTTTTTTCACTATTGTTGAAGCTAAAATTTGAGGAGAGGTTACAACTACAAATCCATCAAGTTTAATACTTTGCATTAAGGTAAGTTGAACATCACTAGTTCCAGGGGGTAAATCAAATAACAAATAATCGATATCTTCCCATAAAACATCTGCAAGAAATTGTGATACAGCTCCACTTATTCTTAATCCTCTCCAAATAACGGCGTCTTCGTTATTTGGTAGAAAAAGACTCATTGACATAATCTTAATGCCACTTTTAGAAACAACAGGTATTATTCCAGAACTGCCTCCAATTGGTTTTTCATCTATTCCAAACATCATGGGTATACTTGGACCAGTTATATCGAGATCTAGTATACCTACTGTTTTTCCTTGTTTTGCAAGGTAAGAAGCAATAAGAGAAGTTACAACGGATTTCCCCACTCCCCCTTTACCACTTCCAACTGCAATTTTTTTTCCTATTTTTGACATTCTTTCATCAATATTCATTTTTTGAACTTTCAAGTGCTCTTTGAGATTTGATTCCATTTATATCCCCTAATATTCTATTTAACTAAAATATTTTCAATTAATTTCAACGTTGTATGTCTGACGGAGTTGATTTCTCCCAAAATGTTGATACTTTGCCAAAAGATGAGAGAATACTTCATCTTCTATTTCCAAAATAAAACCAGTAGGTATTGTTACTTTCATAATATCTTATCCGTTTCAAGAAAAATATTGTTATTTAATTTTTGTTATTGTCTAAATTTGGATTATTTGATCTACAAAATCCAGTTCTGTTTCCATACCTACCACCGTTGACTCTGTGTACATTCGAACTGTTACATTTAGGGCAGTTCAAGTTAATGCCCATTTTTCCAGTCCCGTGAGGTAAATCCCACTCGTAGTTGCAGTCATAACACTTAAACTTCCTATTATCCATAATAATACACTTCGTTTTTATGATATCTTCAATATGAATATTTATTCATAATTTATAAATCTAACTACTAATCATCACAACACTAAAATTGCTATGAATCCTGATCCAATTATAAAAAAGATTGGGTCTATTCTAGTTTTAACAAGTAAAATAAATATTGCTAATGCTAGTATTACCGCCTTTATATCAAGATTTAATATAAATTGAACTCCTAAGGAATATAATGTTATAAAAACAAGTACCGCGGTTCCAAGAGCTAGAGAATTAATAAAATATTCTTTTTTTAATTTTATTGATTTCTTTAACGTTAAGTAACTAGCCATGATTATTATCGGGGGTAAAAGCAAAAAAAATGTGGTTAATATAGCTCCGATAAAACCATAGTATTTATATCCAACATAAGTTGCCATATTGACTGCGATTGGCCCCGGTGTTAATTGTGCCGCAGTTAAAATTTCTTTAAATTCTGGAAAATTTAAATAATTTTGGCCAATCATTATATCCTTAATCAATCCAACAACAGCCCACCCACCCCCGAAAGATATTGAACCAATGTAGAAGAAAATAAATAGAATGTTTAGCAATCAATCCCTCCCTTTTCATAAAAATAATTAATAAAAACTAAAAAAAGAAATACAAAAAATGTCAAGTTTTTATTTAGAATAATAAACAATACACCAAATAAAAAAAGAGGGATAGTAATTTTGTTATAATTGATATTTTTCATTATTTTATAAAGCACGTATGAAGTCAATCCAACAGTTGCTATATAACACCCATTCAAAAATTTGGCCACATAAACACTGCCAGAATTGGCTTGTATTAAACTAGCAACTATTATTATTCCAAAAAATGGAGGAATGATAACCCCAAATGATGCAAATACTGCACCCCAAAACCCCCTTAGTTTTTTACCCAATAGTATTGATAAATTGAATGCTATTGGACCGGGCATAGACTGTGCGATTGAAAGTATATTAAAAAACTCTTTTTCAGTTATTAGTTTTTTATTAATCAGGTTTCTCTCAATAGCTGGTACCATTGCGTATCCCCCTCCAATGGTAAGTCCCGATATCTTAAGAAAAGTATAAAAAATAGACAATAATTCTCTGTTCTTTGAGACTATACTTATCATTTAAACTCCCTAAAATAATATGGCTATAGGCATATAAATACATTAGTAACCAGGAAATACTTATGAATTTATATTCGTAATCCAAAAACTTAAATATAGTTAGATGTCTTAACATCAACATAAACAAAAGATGGGGATTAAATTGAGCGAATATCTTTTGGAAGTTGAAAATGTATCAATTGTTTTTGATAATAAGAAGATTCTTGATAACGTATCCTTCAAAGTAAAAGAAGGGGAATCGTTAGGACTATTGGGAAAGAGTGGCAGCGGTAAATCTGTTCTTATCAATATATTGAGGGGAACTAAAGAATACAGGCCAACAGAAGGTAAGATTTTCTACAATGTTTCTTATTGCCCCAAATGTATGAAGGTGGACTTTCCAAGTAAAAAAGACACCCCATGCACGAAATGCAATGAAAAAATGATTCTAAAAAAAGTAGATTTCTGGGAAGATACGGCTTTTTTTAATCCTATAAGAAAAAGAACTGCAATTATGTTACAACGTACATTTTCACTTTATGGTGAAAAAACAGTTATGGAAAATATGCAGGATGCTTTCGCTGGGTCTGAAATACCAAAAAATATGATTATACCTAAGATTATAGAACTTTTACAAAAGGTGAATATGATCCAAAGGATGACCCATATTGCAAGAGACCTATCTGGGGGAGAGAAACAAAGAATTGTTCTTGCAAGGCAACTTGCTATTAATCCTATGCTGCTTCTAGCAGATGAACCAACAGGAACTTTGGATCCTTTGACTGCAAACACAGTCCATAATGTATTATTAGATGCAGTAAAACAAGGAATGTCCTTAATAGTTACATCTCACTGGCCAGAAGCCATTGAATTATTGGCCCAAAAAGCGGTATGGCTTGATAATGGAAAAGTAATCCAAGATGGAAATTCGAAAGAAGTAGTTAAGGCTTTTATGGAAAAGCTATTACCTGAAGAAAAGGTAAGATTTCCAGGAATTGGCAGCGGCATAATTGAGTTATGGGATGTAAAAAAGTATTACTACTCCATATCCCGTGGAGTTGTTAAGGCTGTTGATGGGGTTACTTTTGCAGTTAATGAAAAAGAGATTTTTGGTCTTGTAGGCAAGAGTGGAACTGGTAAGACTACAGTTTCTAGAATGATTGCAGGCATTACACCATTTACTGAAGGTGAACTAAACATCAGGATTGGCGATGAATGGATAGACATGAAAGAGCCTGGATTTCTAGGCAAAGGAAAGGCGATGCTTTACATGGGCGTTCTTCACCAAGAGTACACGCTATACCCAGACAAAAATGTATTGCAAAATCTTACTGATGCCATAGGGATTAAACTTCCCAAAGAATTAGGAAAAATGAAGGTTATTTCTGTTCTAGAAGGAGTGGGATTTGAAGACCAAAAGGAATTGGATGAAATCTTAAATAAAATGCCCGATGCATTGTCTGTTGGTGAAAAACACAGAATTGCACTGGCCCAAGTATTGATCAAAGAACCAAGAATAGTGATTCTTGATGAGCCCACCGGTACCATGGATCCATTCACAAGAAAAATAGTTGCAAAATCAATTAGAAAAGCAAGGGAAGTTCTAGGTGAAACGTTTTTAATAGTCACTCATGACTCAGATTTTATCGTAGATGTATGTGATAGGGCATGTTTCATGAAAGACGGAAAAGTAGTCTTCATAGGTGAGCCTGAGGACATAAAAGAAAGGATGATCTCAGCCAAAGACCCTGAGAATGAATAAATTACCATCTTTTAATATTTATATTTTAAATTAAATTACATTATTCAATTTCAGAATACACAGTTTTGAAAAGCTTTAACATATTATTGATTAACAATAATATTATAAAAAATAATCATTAATATTAAAATCACGCTATTACTGACTTCTGCGTCCTCAAGAATATATGAATTGATTATCATCTTGACAGAACATGAAGATATCTAGTAAGGCTTTTGTGAACTCTAAAGCTATAGATGCTCTCAATGCGAAATCCTATTTCATCAAATGGATATTCTCTATCTAATCCAATCACACATCGTTTTTTGAAAGATTCTAGTATCGACAAAAAACAATCCGTGTACATCTTCTCTTTATCCTTGTCTATTTTAGTGGAACGGCCGTATGGCGCATCAGTAACTATAGATTCAAAGTTCCTTTCAAATATCTCAGATATTTTCCTTGCGTCTCCTGATCTAATGTCAAAGTTTTTTATCCCATAATTTAAAAGATTCGTTTTTGTTCCTATCGCGCTTTTTTCCTCAATATCAAGGCCATACGTATCGAGTCCTATAAGGCCTGCTTCAATTAGAATACCTCCTGTTCCTGCAAAAGGGTCTAAGATCTCTTTTTGAGCTTGTGAAATATTAATCATTGCTCTTGCAATACGCGGGTCTATTGAAGTAGGTGAAAAAAATGGCCTTAATTGTGGTTTTCTTTTGTTGAAATCCTTCTTATTTCTTTCAAAGATTTTTTTCCCAATATATAATTTATTTTTAAAAGTCAATCCGATTATTTCATCCATCGGATTTGTTAAATCTGCTTTTATATTATTTTCAAAATATTTTGATATAGACTTTGCAATGAGAAGTTCAATATTATTATATTCTTTTTTCTCTTTATTCTTAACTCTTACTTTAAAAGTTCTATCAAAGTTAAGTTGAGAATCCCATTGGATTTCTGAAAGAGATTTATCTATTTTGTCATCGATAACTAAATCAGAAATAATATCCAATACAAAATGGGTCAGACCTAATCGGAAAATAAAATCAATTATAACACTACTAGTTTTAATTATTAGAAATTGCCCTTCACTAAAGATTATTTGATATTTTATTCCATAAGAATTCAGCAAAGAAATGACTTCCTCTTTGGCAAATAGGGTACTACTCCCTGAAAGAAAAAATAAAAGATTCATCTATATCTCCATTGGAGCAAGGTATAGTGTAAATCGGCCTTCTTCACCTATTTGGTATTCAAGTTTCAAGGGAAGTTTTGATCCCCCAACAGATATTTTAAGATAATCTGAAACGGCAAACGCACTTAAGAAACTTAGGATATAGTTAAGATTGTATTTTGAACGTTGAATAGTTTTAGCTTCAAATTTTTTTATAGATTTTGATTCTGAAGAGATTTCAGCCAATGCCTTAGAAGTATAATCTTCAGAGGAAATAGAAATATTATTTTTATGGATTGAAAAAAGAATTGTTCCCCCTATAACGGCCATATCTTTGATAATGTCTCTAAATATTTTACTATCAATTTCAATAAAAGTTGAATATTTAGGATTTAATTGAGGGATACTGAAATTAGTAGTTGAAAGTAAAGTAAATTCAAAATTTCTTTTAAAATCACTTTCTAGAATAAGCTCTACTTTACCCGCTTTAGAATTTATATCAATACTCATTAATTCGTTTTGATAAGCCCTTCTACATATCTTCGCGAAAGAATCTATATTAACCCCGACTGATTCTTCAGCATCTATTTCAAATTTATCAAAAGATTTAGCGGGCATTAAAAATTCTACTTTAGATATAAGAGAAGGATCCGTCCCTTCAATATATATACCATTTTTGTTTATTGTGAACAAGCATTCGCCAGTCAGCTCAGATATCGATTCGATTACTGGTTTAATATTTGAGATATTCTGTGATACAAAGCGAGACATTAAAACACGTATAAGTTTATCAAAATTGTTATAAAAGATTTTCGTATAAATTAACCAGACATTCATATTTGGTTTTTCTTCTTACCTTTTATCACTTCTTTTGGGTCTGGAACTGATGTTGGATTGTTGGAAAAGAAGCGAGTATTATTTTCTTTCTTCCCTTTAATGAGTTCTTTTGGATCTGGTATTGAAGTATAGGCGTCGTTTGAACTAGAAGATCTTTTTTCTAGTAATTCCTTAATTGAAGAAGGTATTTCTGGCGAAGTATTGTTATGTTTAAAGTTATTTGTCCAAGAACTGCCCTTTTTACTTGATCCATTGCCCTCTTCTTTAAATGGATTCTCTGGTTCCCCCTTATTCTTCTTTTGTCTAAACTCTTTGTATGCTCTTTCTACGGAGGGGGGAAGATCCAAATCAACATTCTTGGGGACTACTCTTCCTTTTATTTCTTTCAACTGTTCTTCTTCAAAATCAATATTTTTCTTAATTTCAAGATCATCAAGTTCATTTAAAATTTTAATCTGGAATTCATCAAGTTCTTTTCTGTCCATGAGATCTATACGAGAAGATTCTTGTTCAATATTGTGTTGAATATTAATTTGCTCTTCATCTCTAGATATATTTTCTTGTCTTTTTTCTATCTCCTCTAGTGTCTTAGAAATCTCAGACCTCAAAGATTCTATTTCAAACGAATCAAGGGATTCTATTTTATCTTTATCTTGTAAGGTCAATTTCATTTCTTCGAGCTCTTTTCTTATCTCTTCAGGGGCCCTAAATTCTACTTCCGGAGGTCTATTTTCAGTGTCTTCTTTCATTATCGAATTAACTATAGGTGTATATCTAGCTTCTGCCTTTCCATTAATATTCTTAAATTTATCTTTTAATAAAGGTAGTTCTTCCTCTAAAATATTTACAGATTCTAGTTCTTTTTTCAGTTGTTCCTTCTTGATTTCTTTATCTTCCCGTGAATTGGATAAATGATCCAGTGAAAAAGACTTTTTTTCTTGAGGTATTCCTTCTTTTTTCTTTGAAAATAGTGAAAATTTATTCTTTTGTTTTTGTTTTAATGCAGGAGGTGCAACTCTTTTGCCAAGTATTTCTTGATTAATCTGATCTTTTGTTAAAATATTCTCGCCCCCATCACGTGTTACAAATTCTTTAAATTTATTTTCAACTTCAAGATTTGGAGATACCGGCACTGGGACTCTTTCTTTGGGAGGTGTTTTTTCCTTTTTAGAAAATAGTCCAAAACTTTTCTTCTCTTTTTTTGATTCTTTAACTAATGGTTTAACTTGGGCTTCAAAAGATACAGGCGCCTTTTGATCAGATTTAACTACTTTTTCTTTTTGCTTTGAAAAAAGTTTAAATCCTTTCTTGGATTTTATTTTTTCTTTTTTGACTGTTTCCGGTCTAGTTGGTGGAGTTCCATCTTTTGGCATCGAAAGTATTGCGGTAGATGGCCCTTTTGATCTCATGGATTTGTAAACTGAGTACCCAACTATTGACAAAAGTAATACAATAATTGCAATTATAATAAAAGGTGCATAAGGCGAGGATTTAATATCCTGTATTGTCTGAGTTACAGATTGAGGAACACTTGGTAAACTAGTTTGTGGTTCTGGTTTTGCTTTAACGCTAATTGTTGTTCTTTCCATATCCAAAGATTTTGATTCTTCGAAGGCATTTTTCCAGAAAAACTTAGAATCTTCTAAGATGAATGCTCCAGATTTTGTAAATTTTACCTGCATCTCTTTTGATACTTCACTTCCGCCTTTTATTTCCCCAATGATTATTTCCTTATCGCCAGAAATTATCTCAAATCCTGGCGGGAGGACTTCAACTAATTTAACTTCGTAAATATCGTCTTTTCCCCAGTTTTTGATTTTGTAAGTTATCTTTACTGTTTCCCCTTCTTCAATCTCATTTGTAGATATAGTTCTAGAAATTGAAGGTCCCCACACTGTGACTAGAGTTGGAGATAAAGATTTAGTCCCTTTGACCCCCCATTCATCTTCATATGTTGATAAAGTTTGGCCAATTTGGTATTCTCCACCTTGAGAAGGTACTAAAGTGTATCTTAAAGTTACTCTCTCCTCTGGTTTTAATTGACCTCCCCAATAATTGATACCTGTTGTTACTTGAAGGTTTGAAGGTATTCTATCTTCAATCCTTACGTTTTTAGCATCGCCATCACCTGTGTTTGTAATTATTGTAACTACTGGAATGATATGGCCAATTCTAATTATGTCAGACTTATACTCAGATTCTTGTCTTAGCAAATTTATAGTTGGAGCCCTCCCGCCAACAGTTATATTTGTTGATACTTCAGATTTAGATTTTTTTCCAGCTATATCCTCAAATTCTGAAGAGGTATTAATTGTGAATATCTTATCCTTATTTTCTTGAAGAACTCTAACTGTGAATTTACTTGTTTTTGAATCACCCTGTTTTAGAGTATCGATGAACCCTCCCAATTCACCGTCAACTAACTCTATATCTCCTGAAATAGCATTGATGAAACTAATTTTCTTTGCAAGGCCATCCCCTGTATTCGTTAAAGTTAATACAACATCCACATATTTATAATCGGCAAAAGAATATTCTTCGTTGAAGTATTGAATATTGGAGATTGTTATTTTGGGCTCGCCATTTACTCTTACAGATGTACCTGATGCAATATGTTCAAAACTGTGACCTTCTAAGTCATAATACAATAATTTTGTATCCCCTATTTTATATTCCCCGGGGTAAGATGCAGTTATTATATACTTGAACATTCTTTCTTGTTCTGGTTTTAGCTCAGAGATTGTATACTCTATTCTTTTTGTTTTGGGATCATCAATTAATCTAAATCCTTCGGGAACGAAATCAAGAACTTGTACATCTCTTGCAATTTTATTTCCAGTGTTTCTCACAACTAATACTACAATAACGGAATCTCCCCTAGATATTGTAACTCTATCCAATTTTTTAAGAATCTCAAGTCTTGGGAATTCTTTGCTTACGGTAACTGGTTCAAGTTTTGAAGTTGTTTTGTAGTTTTTCCCTGCTTCATCTTCAAAGATTAATTGAGTTTTAAATTCAAATTCTCCCATTTCAAGAGCTTTTACTTTATAGATTAGAGTGAATGTTTCATTTTTTACCATTTTATCGATATTCATTGTAGCGCTACCGTCGATTAGTTCAAATCCATCTGGAATATAATCAATTAATTTTATCTTTGTAGCCGTTATATCTCCAGTATTCTTTATTCTGACCTCAACGTCAGTAGTCTCCCCAACGAAAAGTTTTTCTTTAACTATATTTCTTGTAATTTGAAATTCTGGTTGCTTTGGGACTATTGTAATTAAAGTTTTATCGCTTTTTGAATAATCCTGAATTACTTCCTGTTCTTTTTCATTAAAATATCCCATTTGATATGACAAATCAATTTGGATAGGTGATACTTTTAGGTAATCAGTTTGAGGGGCTTTAAATTTGAATACAATTAGTCTTTTTTCATCAGGCTCCATGGATTTTATTTCAAGACATGCTTCATTGTCTGAGCCACAATAGCAGTTATTACCGGTCAAAAAAGTGAAATCTTTAGCGGTTATATGTATTTTAATATTTTTTGCAGGTATATCTCCGGTATTCTCAATTTCAGTTACATACCAAAATGTAGTGTCTGACTGAGGCTTTTCTATTTCGTTTTCAGTTTCAAATTCAAAATCTTCTGGCCTCATTATTGAATGTATTATTGGCGCCCAAATTACTGTGCTTCCGCCCATCTCATAAATTGTTAATTGCCTAATATTTTTACAAGTGCCATCTTTTCCTATAGTAATAATATCTCCTTGACGTAATTCACCAGGTTGGACAAATGAACCGTTGACTTCTTCAAAATTATATACGTATTGAATGTTTCCATTTATTGCGGAGACATTGAAATTATAAGTATTGTCATCAAATTCAACAGACCCTGAACTTGCGTTGATATCGACATCGCCTAGAAGGACTGTTTTTATTCCTTCTTTACTTCCTCTCAAGAAAGTTCTATCTTTATCATCTATTTCTCCAATGTACAGAGTTGTCAGATTAATAGATAGTTCCGGCTCTTTTCTTTTAGTTACAGTTATGTTAAGTTTGTATCTACCAAAATAATTGGCATTTTCGTGATCATTAATCTCATTTACCTTTATTTTCATTATTTCATCTATATACAATGTATCCCCGGGAACTACAACCTGTTGGATTACCATTGTACCTTTTCTATATACTTCCAAAATACCTCTTTCAGGGGGCATTAATGGATGCCTTCTCTGGAGATCTTTAAGTAGTATGGTGTAATCTCCCACGACTGTCAAATCACCAATTTCTACCCATCCCATGAATACTGCATCCGGATCATAATAAGGTCCAGGTAAAAGAACAAAATCTTGAATTAGTACCGAAGGTAATGGTGGAACAGTAACTCTTATTTTTTTTGGAAGCCATCCTACTCCAGATGCTTCTATATCATATACGCCTTCCAAATTAGAAAGGGTATAATTACCTTCTGCAGATGTTAAAGAACTTGCTAATACATTTTCTGTTCCCGGGTAGTAAGCCCTAACAGTTGCGCCTTCAATGGGAGTTATTCCATCGGGCTGAAAAACACGCCCTATAATACTACCATTTGTATCGTTAAGTGTCAAGTTATAATCAGGAGAACATGAAGTTGTACAGGTATTGGCTAGCATAGAAAAAGGATACTCTGACTTATAACCAGGCGCATAAGCCCTAATTCTATACATTCCATGTTCTAATGGGTATATATAATATGTACCATTAACATCAGTTGTTGCCATCCCTTTTATAGTAGGGCAAGCATTGGCATCATTTGCTTTGTAAGCATCAACTATAGCACCGCTAATTCCTTGTGGCGTTACGTTATCATCGGTTACTCTTCCAGATATTACGCCTTGCGCCAAAACCGGAGTTGCAACAATGCCGATAATAAATATCGATAATAAAAATATATTTAGCAAATATAAATAATTGGATTTTTGCATTGTTCCACCTAGTTATGAATATCCACTACCAATTATGATTTGATAAATATATAAAGCTTTTGGTATTATTGCTTAACAATAACTATTTTTAATATTTAGAATTAGTGATTAATTCTTGTAACTATAAAATAGAAAAGTATAATTTTAAGAATAATCATAGGGTTATTTGGAAAGTTTTTTAATTCTAGCAAGACGGGCCCTTAATATTTCAAGTTCCTCCCTGGATAACCTGCCCCCGCGTAATCTTTGGAGCTCTTCTCCTTGCATATAAACCCTAACACCCAAGATTACATTAATAATTATACTGACTATGGCAATAATAAAAATTATAATCCAGCTGTTAATCATTATGTCTAATAATGCCATACAATCATCTCCCAAATAGGCCTCCCATTAATTTATTCATCGATTTGTTGGAAGGTTGAAATTCCGTCTTCTTTCCTGCAATTTTTTTTGCAATATCTTTAATAGCTAGTGAAGCCGGAGATTTTGGGTCCAATAATACAAAAGGTTTACCTAGTGTTGTTGATTTCTTTACTATTTGGTCTTCTGGAACATTACCAATTATTCTAAGTTCCAGTATTGCTTCTATTTCAGGCCCAGAAACTTCTGTTGGATCTCCTCTAACCCTGTTTACGATAACTCCTAGTATTCTTGTGCCTAATTTTTCTGCTATAAGTTTTATCTTCAATGCATCTGACAAAGAAGTTATTTCAGGATTTACTATCAAAAGCATATTATCTGAAGCTGCGATAGAAGTTACGGCATCTACTTCAAGACCAGGTGGCCCATCAATTATTAACAAATCAACTTTGTCAACAAAGAATTTAAATATTTCATTAATTTTATCAGGATCGGATTTTTTTAATCTTCTTAACGAAAGACCTGCTGGGACGACTTTTACCCCACCTGGGCCCTCATAAATTATATCTTGGGGCCTTGCCTTATCTTCCAATACATCCTGTATTGTCTTTGGTAATCCCTCCATCCCAAATATGAGTTCAAGATTAGCCATAGTTATATCTGCGTCAAAAATTAGAACATTGAGTCCAACTTCAGAAAGAGCAATGCCTAAATTAGCAGAAATAGTAGTTTTGCCCACACCACCCTTTCCTGATGATATTACTAGCGACTCTCCCAATAAAACTCCTCCGTTGTTTATATAATTAAAAGTAAATTAATATATAAAATTATCCCTGAATGTTACGAAATCTACAAAATTAATAAGGAAAAACTTAAAACTGTCTCTATTATTGAAAAATAAATGATAAAAGATAAGATAATTGAGAAATATGGAGAGGGCAATTATGTTAAGTTATTATTTTTTATTAAGGGAACAATAGTTTCCATATTTCTTTATGTTATAAGCGATTATACCCCAATTAGGATATTCACAGCGGAAGCTGTTAAGGAAGGGATAGCACTTTTAGACATACAAAAGCCACTTATTATATCTGAGAAATTTGTAGCTGTTGGAAATTATGAGATCTCTAAAAGGTGTATTGGATTAGCTTCAGGTGCCATATTCACATCTTTATTTGTACTTTCCTCACTAACATTAACTAAAAAAATAGTATATCTATCTTTATTTCTTATAAGCCTATTATTTTTGAATATATTAAGACTAGTCGTGACAATATACCTTTTTGAAAAAGATTATAGTTGGCTTATTGCCCACGATATATTGGCATATGCACTAGGAATAGGTTTTTCATTTCTTATTTTAATAAAAATAAATCCTTACATCCCATTATTTAAATAAATTTTTTATAGACGACCAAGGTCTCTTCAGCACACTTTTTCCAAGAAAATAACTTAGATTTTTCTAGTACCTTGTTGGAAAGTTCAAGTCTAATTTCTGGATTTAATATTATTTTTGCTACTAATTCTGCTAATTGATTCTTATCTTGGACTACCAAATTCAAATCACCTAATAGATATTCAGAGCCCGGACTTACAAGTGAAACTACAGGAACGCCACATGCCATAGACTCTAGAATAGAAAGTCCAAATCCTTCAGTTTTTGAAGTTGAAACAACTACTTTAAATTTATTCAAGTATTTTTCTGTATTTACTATTTCCCCTAAATAATTAATATTTAGTCCATTGGAAATTTCTTCTAGTTCTTTTCTTAGATACCCATCGCCAATGATATATGCTGGTTCAACAATTCTTTTTTGCCGAAGTTCTCTGATTAGCTCAACAAATTCTCTAGGATTTTTCTCATTCACCAAAGCCCCAATAAATCCTATCCCTTTTTTTTCAGAAACATTAGAAAAAAATCTCAAATTGTCAACTCCGTTGGGAATAGAAATTACATCTCCCTTAGAAAAATGTGTAATTTTTTCAGCTAAATCAGGAGATACAGCAATAATAACGAGATACTTGGATAATAATAATCTTACCACTTGGCCCATAATCCTTCGATTTAAGTAAACATTGATATCACTACCATGAACTGTTAAAATTCTTTTTCTCCTTGTAACAACAGACAAAAAAAGGCCTAGTAGTCCGGGAGTTGTGGCAAAATGCGCATGTATTAAATCAATTTTATTTTTTCTAATAATTCTGATGCCTTTGAAGAAACCAAATATAATAAAAAAAAATCCCCTAAACTTCTTAGGTAATCTTGTAGAATATACTTTTTCTTCTAAGCAATTTGAATAAGTTAAAACAAAAACATCTTGGTCTAGTTTATTTAATTCTTTTTTTAGTTGAGATATGTGGGTAGAAATACCTCCAATTTTTGGAGGATATTCACCAATCATCAGAATATTCATGAATAAATTTATATCTTCAACGTTATTAAGTTATTGTGTGGGCGGAATATTGGCTTCCCTTAGGGGAGGAAGCTCCATCCACCTGATCAGGATGTGGCATCGAAAGATGCTTGGAGAAATCCAAGGTAAAGGAACAGAAAAAAACGGCCTTTGTCTGATGAAAATGATGTAGACGGAATTTGGCAACAAATTCCAAAACTACTGAGAAGGCATAGGAAACGGTGGAATACCTTCCCACATGGTGCAAGGCCAAACTAAAACCGATGAAACCTGGTCTGAGGTTTGTGGTAGGTCGCTTAGTTCAATGCCAATATTACAAAAGATGGGCTATAATCCGCCCACTTTAACTTTTTATGGCTTTTATTATGTCAAAAAGTTTTTCTTTTTCTTTTTCAATAATAGTTCCAGTTACGAATATGTCTGCTCCCGCCATAGCAAGTTTCTTTGCTGATTCTGGAGATCTTATTCCACCCCCTACAATTAAAGGTATATCAATGACCTTTTTTACAAGTCCCACCATTTCAGGAGTAACTGTTTCAGGAGCGCCTGATCCCGCTTCAAGATAAACAAATCTCATCCCAAGATACTGTGCGGCTAGTGAATAAGCAGCAGCTATTTGGGGTTTTTTTCTAGGAATAAGATCAGCTTCTCCCATCCACCCTACAGTTTCACCTGGTTCAACTACTAGGTAACCTGTGGGTATAGGTTCGATTCCAGTTTTTTTTACTAGGAAACTTCCGAGAGCTTGAGATTTTGTAATAAAATAAGGATTTCTTGAATTCATATAAGACATGAAAAGGATTGCATCTGCCTTGGGTGATACTTGGGCTACACCTCCGGGGAATATAATCACAGGGAGTTTTGTACTGGCTTTAATTGATTCTATCAAAATATCAAGATAATTGCCCAAAGTATGTGTAGAACCACCTATTAATATCGCGTCGCTTCCAGCCTCCTCGGAAATAGCAGCTGCGCTTTTTGCTTCTTCTATAGAGAAGCTATCTGGGTCAACTAAAGAAAAATGAAGTTTTTCCTTTTGCAATTTATCTAAAAGATATTTCTCTATTTTGCCCGTCATTTTGAACACCCTTTTACATTCCAAGCTTTACTGAATCTTCTTTCTTAGCCCTTACAATAACGATGTCCCCGATAGCAGAAACATCCTTGAATCCGACTGCAATATTGTCTATGCCTTTTTCTTGCCCAACTGCTAGTCCAAAGACAACTCCTTCTTTTACTTCAAGAATAATATCATTAATTATGCCTATGTACTCGCCTTTTGTATTATACAATTCGAGCCCATATAATTTAGAAATCCTCATGAGTATCCCTTTTACAGTTTTTCTTGTAGGAGTTTATATATTTTTCTAGGTATTTAATGCTATTAAGTTAGAATAATAGAAAGTGTAACTAAAAAATTAATATAAAAAAAGAATAATAGATTAATAATCTATTACATTAAAAGTGCCATTACGGCTTTTTGTGCGTGGTTTCTGTTCTCGGCTTGGTCAAGTACGACTGAATGTGGGCCATCTACTACTTCGTCAGTTATTTCTTCTCCCCTGTGCGCAGGTAAGCAGTGCATAACTATACAGTCGTCTTGAGCCTGTGAAACTAATTTTTCGTTTACCTGGTAAGGTTTGAATACTTTTACTCTGTCATCATGCTCTTTGTCTTTACCCATACTTGCCCATACATCTGTGTAAATTACATCTGCGCCTTTAACACCTTTAGGGTCGTTTGTTATTTCAAGTTTAAGTCCGTCTTCTAGTGCCATTTTCTCAATTTGTTTGTCAGGTTCGTAACCCTTTGGACAGACAACAGTCATATCCATCCCTACTTTTGCAGATCCAAACATTAGAGAATGACAAACGTTGTTTCCATCACCGACAAATGCTAATTTAAGTCCTTTAAATTCTTGTTTCTTTTCTAGAATTGTTTCTAAATCAGCCAAGCATTGACATGGATGTAAAAGGTCGGATAGACCATTTATAACTGGAACAGTTGAATGTTTGCATAGTTCTATAATGTTGTCATGGGAAAATACCCTTGCCATTATACCATCGCAATAACGAGCGAGAACTGCTCCCGTATCTCCTACTGTTTCCCCCCTCCCCAGTTGGAGGTCTGTAGAGGATAAGTACAAAGCATGCCCCCCTAATTGTTTCATTCCAACTTCAAAAGACACCCTTGTTCTCGTTGATGGTTTTTGGAATATCATTGCTAAAGTTTTACCGTACAATAATTCGTGTCGTTCCCCGGTTTTCTGTTTAATCTTCAAAGTTTCGGCGGTTTTCAAAATTTGCCATATTTCTTCTTTCGTAAGGTCATGTAAAGAAGCAAGATGCTTGCCTTTCATATTAACTACCATTAAGTATCACCGAATGAAGAAATTAAAAATACCTTTTAAATATGATGACCTTAGTGTAACAAATTTAACATTGTATGTTTTAAACTAAACATTATTCAAGAGTTCGGAGGTATGACCCCCTATCAATAACATTATTCAACATCTTTCCATCAAATTTACCAATGCCAATCACTTCATTTCTTATATTTGAAACTATTGTATACCCTTTTTTTGGTGGATTCACCATATTCTTAACAAAAACATCCCGCCCATATAAGAATAAAGAAGCGCCTTTTTCATTCAATTTTGATTTTTTTGATGAAGGAGCTATTATTAAATGACATTCTAAACCCAATAAAAAATTGCTTTTTTGGAATTTACCAATTTGTGTTCCCATAGAAACTAAGTTCTCGTTTATTCTTTCATCTAATACTTTTTCATAAATTAGTTTGTTAACAAAAAATACCTCATCGCCAACTATCAATAATATATTGTTTGCAGGCAACTCGAAGATTCCACCATAGCTCTCAATAGTTTTTTTTATAATATCCAGTTTTTTTCCTTCTACGATTCTCATAAATACCTACAAGTTTAATGTATAAGCCATTTCAATTTTAATTTTCTGGCATAATTCTAAAATTTTTTCAATGTCAAAAGGTTCTCCTTCGTTTCCAATTCCAGGGCAGGAGATATCGACATATATGTATGCCTTTTCTCCATTTTTTAATATATAAGGAGTATCTGATTCAGATATGGGTTTATAAAAAACTCCCAATGGGAAAAGTCTACAAATCAAGGGCTTATATTCATGTATTGTACAATTTTTATCATCCAAAAATACGCAACCATTATCCCAAATTCTTTTTTCAATTACGAATTTCTTTCTGGAAATATCGTACAAAGCGAACTCTTTATCGGTATTTTTTTCAATTCTTTCTATATCAAATAAAGTTAGTGGAACTCCACGAACCCTGCAGCATTCTCCGCATTGCTTGCATTTATATTTTTGTCCGGTATATAGCACTAATACTTCTTTCATTATAACCCCTTGATTTCCTATGGAGATTCTTACAATTATATATAGATATTGATTTCGAATAGAGCGATTAAGAACTAATCAATTGTAATACTGCAGCCCTTGTTTTTTCTCTGTCTGCACCTGCGACAATAATCACATCACGTTCGTATAAACCATTTGATATGTATTCAGTCTCCCCTTGTGAATTATACCAGTCAACTTTGGATTTACCTTCTCTAACTAGATTCGCTACAAGTCTATTTGCAACGGGCCCGCCCACAAGTATAAGATTATTCTTTTTAGCGACATCTTCCATTAGTAATTCATCATAGGTTATCAATTTCTCACGATCCCAAATATTAACCCTAAATAAACCTTTTGCGGGATCCTCATAGTATGCTTCGGCTTGAATTTTTGTAATAATTAAGCTTCCAGAAATCGAATCCATCGAAGCTGCATTTTTACCAACTACTATTATTGATTGAGGTTGACCATTAGCTGTGTCCACAAAAAAAGATCTTGGAACATCTGCAGATACTACGGGATTTATGAAAAAGAGATGAAGTATCAATATCGATACTAATATTACACTTTTTTTATTCTTCATATGCCTTATTTCTTTACTTAATTTTTATATCTTGCTGTTTTTTATGAATATTGTAAGAAGGATATATTGATAATCTAGTAGTAGTTCTTCAATTCTTCATATGCTTCATTTATTTCTTTTAAAATGCCTTCTTTTAATATTTTTTCTTTTTCATCTTGGGTTGTATCGGGGTGATAATATTTAGAAAGCTCTTTCCATCTGCGTTTTATTTCCTCTGCGGTTGTATCCATATCCAGCCTTAAAACTTTTAGATAAGAAATCAAATACATTGAGTCCTCGTCAGGCAAATATGGTATTTCCAAGGGATAAACAGTTCTAGTTTCATAGACTTCATTTCCCCTATAATCACAAAAAGTATTAATCTCAAATATTCCTTCGTTCTTAGGCTTAATCTTAATGGTATAAGGCCTATATTCCATGGGTTTGAGCGAGTCTATTTTATCTTCAATTTTTGATATATTCAAATCTTTGTTTTTTTCTATTAAAACAGATATGTCAAAAGCTTCAATATCTCCATTATTAATTAAATATACTTGAATTTCAGATTCTTTTTTCCGCTCTAATGGGTTCAATATATAAAAAATATATCTAAGACTTGGTCTACCAATATCCTCTTCTATTTTAAGCTTCAATATGGTGAGGCTTTCACTTAAATTGTTAATCCGGACTAGAAGCTCTTTGATATATACGTTAGAGGAGGATATTGATCTTTTTCCATAATTATCCAAAAATGAGGAATGATCTTCATCGATGAATAGAATATCTTGATAAAGCCCTTCAAAGATATCTTTATAAAAATTATAATTTTTGCCTAATCCTTTTTTTGTTATTAAAATTTCTCCTATTTTTTCATAATTAGATAAAGAATCCACCAATAATTCTTTCAAAGTTTTGATTTTATCTTCTACTTTTCTTCTTTCAGAGTAAAGCTGCCTAACGTTTTCTAAGTATCTTAGGGATTCTCCTTCCATACCTAGCATCTTTAGAGCATAAGAAATATTCTCAAGAGAAGGAATACTTTCAGAATTCTCATTCAAACACATATGCAATAGATTTATTGAGTCTTCAATCTGTTTTTTCCCATTTTCAAGCATTAACTGGGCTCTTGTATAAATGTAGTCAAATTCCCCCCACTCTTTTAGAATTGAAATGGCTTCATCTAGTCTATCCATTTTTTGTAGTGCAATAGCAAGATTTATGATTGCATTTTTATTATTCTTTTCTTCATTTAGAACTTTTTTAAAACAATTTATTGCTTCAGAATAATTTCCAATTTTTGACAGAGATATACCTTTATTATAAAGAGTCTTAGTGTCTTCATTTTTTTGAAGAGCCATATCATAGAATTTTAAGGCTTCTTCCGGTTTTCCTAGTTTATCAAATGATATACCAATGTTAGTTATGACGTCTGCATCATGAGGGTCAATTGCCCTCGCCTTTTCAAAACAGACTAATGCATCTTTATGCTTTCCCATCCTATCTAGAATTATGCCCTTTGTATTCCAGTAAGATGCAGATTCAAGCAAATTTGACACAGTCATAGGGGAAAATATACATTTAAAAGAGTTTTTATATAATATTGATTATGTATCAGCAGAAAGATGGGTATCACAGAATGGCCAAGAAAGAGGGTTATAAGTCCAGAGCCTCTTTTAAGCTTATTCAACTTAACAAAAAATTCAATATTATAAAGAAAGGGTATAGTGTATTAGATCTAGGGGCTGCTCCCGGCGGATGGATGCAAATAGCATCAACATTAGTAGGAGATACAGGGTTAGTAGTGGGGGTTGATTTGAAAAACGTGAAAGAAAAATTCCCCAACTCTTTTTTTGTCCAAGGAGATATATTTGATAGTTCAACTATAGAGAGGATTAAGGATATTAAACAAGAATTTAACGCCATTATTTCAGACCTTGCCCCTAACACATCAGGGATTAGATCTTTAGACCATGAAAAGTCTATTGATCTTTGTTATAGAGCCTTAGAATTATCCACGAATTTGTTACAATATAAAGGAAATCTACTCATAAAATTATTTCAAGGAGAATATACTAAAGAATTAGTAGACGATATAAAAAATGATTTTTATTACGTTAAAATATCAAAGCCTGAGTCATCAAGATCAGCAAGCCGTGAAACTTACATCATATGTAAAGGATTTAAAAAGAGAAAATTAAAAATAGAAGATACAGAATTAACCGAAGAGAGCGCCTAAACCTTCAAGTGCCGATTCTTCTGCTTCTTCTTTCTTTTCTTCCTTCTTTGATTCAGAAGCTTTGTGGTCTGAAGCGGCTGCTGGTGCAGCTACAGGTGCTTGAGCAACTGGCATTGAAGCAGAGCTTATAGCATCCTCAATATCCACACCTTCCAATGAAGATACAAGAGCTTTAATTCTGGCCTCATCGACTGCTACTCCAGCGGCTTTTAAAACACTGTTTAAATTCGCTTCATTTATTTCCTTCTTAGCCTCATGAAGGATCATCGCAGCATATACATATTCCATAATCACACCTCCATTAATTAACCAAATAGGGCACCTAGACCTTCTAATCCGGCTTCCCCATCTTTATCTTTATTATCTTTATTTTCTTCAACCTTATGTTCAACTACTTTTGTCTCAGCAGGGGCTGACGATTGAGATACGTTGAGCTTATTTTTAAGTTCATCGTCCAACGCAGCGCCATTTAACAATTTGGATAGACTGAGAGCTTGGGCAACACTCTTTGACATTATTGGCCCAATAGTCTCAGGAGAAACTATATTTGCACCAATTGCCAAGGATTTTGTTTTAAGTGCACCTTGCTGTATTAATAGTTTTACACTTTGTTTTGTAAATATTCTTCTATCAAAGGATAGCGCCAAAGCATTTGAAAATGCCTTTATTACGTTATTTCTAGTTTGGGCGTCATCGATAGTTAGAACATCTCTTTTGAATAATAGTCCATTTTCATAAGCAGCCGCCAAATCTGCACCAACTTCCATTGGTTCAATTTTAAGCTGAGAAAGAATGTCACTAATTTTCTTGGATATTATTTCTCCATGCTTTACGAGTACTGCATCTCTTTCAATAGATATCGTACCCTTGTCAATTTTAGCTGGGACTCCAAGAGTTTGAAGCTCACTTACAAGTGGCCCTGGTGGCAATCCTGTACTTCCTTGAGGGATTATTATATCATTTTTTGCAACGTCACCTGGTTTTGCTGGTGCTGGTGCTTTTGATTTTTGTAAAAGTCGGTAAATTCTAAAAGGATTTTCATTAGAAAAAACGAAAGCTGCTCCTGCATTAATATGGTCCATTAGGGATTCTTTTTCAGTTTTTTCAAGAGCTATCTTCATTAACTTATTTTTTGACATTCTAAAAGTAACTTTGCCTCTTAGTTCTTCCCTTATATTCTGTAACTGTTTTGCAGGTATCCCTTGAAGTTCAACAACTCCTACTACAGGAGAAGACTTAATCATATCTCTTAGGGAGTTAACTTCTTCTGCTTTCCATTCAGCTACGTCCCCTTTAACTGCTACTCTTCCCTTCATTTAAAATCCTCCAGCTTTACTGCAGGCCCCATAGAAGTTTTTATGTAAATTGATTTTATGTTATCGAATCCTTTCTCAAGTTTCTTTTCAAAAAACTTAACAATTTCTGTAATGTTTTCCGCTAACATCTCATCGTCCATTTTTTCGGAGCCAACGAACATATGAATGACGGACTGATTGTAGCTTTTTATTTTAACTGTTTTTTTCAGTTTATTTAATATAGGTTCAAGCGAAGCAGTTGGAGGCAAAGGTGCAGGTGTTTTTCCTCTTGGCGCAAATATTGGACCTAATGATTTTCCAACTAAGGTCATGAAATCTGTTTGCGCTATGAAAAAATCGTGAGTATTTGCAACTTTTTTTGCAAGTTTTTTGTCCTTTGCGAATTTTTCTATGTCTTCTTGATCAAATACAGACAAGTTTTCCTTTTTGGCTCTTAATGCCATATCCCCTGAAGCAAAGATCCCAATCTTCACATCTTTGCCCCTTCCGTTAGGTAAAACAAAGTCTTCTTTGATTCGGTTTTGTGTTTTTTTCATGTCTAGTCCTTGAAGATTTATACTCATCTCCATTGACTGTGTGAAGTTTCTCGGCTTTGAAGTTTCCTTTGCCTTCTTCACTGCTCGTAATACAGCCTCTTTCAAAACGATTCCTCCTTATTTAATTATATTATCGTATTTTCCTTCTTTTATCTCGTTTTGGACTACTCTGGGGTCTTTGCCCTCACAAGTTACGCCCATAGAAACACATGTTCCTAGAATCTCTTTAACCACTCCTGCAATATCAGGAGATAATGAAGAAGGTTCCTTCATCTTAGCAATTCTAACAAGTGCATCTATACTAATATCTCCAACTTTACTTGAAGATGGTGTAGAAGATCCTTTTTCTAATTTAAGATCTTTTAGAATTAATGCGGATGCGGGAGGAACACCAACTTCAACTCTGAAGTTCTTTTTGTCATCAACAAAAATCTTAACTGGGACTTTCATTCCTTGAAAATCTTTCGTTTTTTCATTTATTTCGGCGACAACCTTTCCCACATTAATACCAAGTGGTCCCAAAGCAGGTCCTAAAGGTGGACCGGCAGTAGCCTTTCCTCCATCAACAAGTGAGGTAACAGATCTCTCTTTTCCCATTATATCACCACTAGCTCTTTTTCTCTATAATTCTGACATAATCTCCTTTAACGGTAACGGGTATAGGCACCATTGCTTCAAGAAGCTCAACTGTAAGTTCTTCTTTGCCTTTATCTACCCTTATAATCTTAGCTTTTTCACCCTTAAATGGCCCTGCTATTAATTCTACAATGTCACCTTTTGCAAGACCAGATACCGATGGCTTAGCCTCTAAGAAATGACTTATTTCATCAAAGGCGATTTTACCTTCAAGAATCCCTCTTACATTTCGAAGGCCTTGAATGGCTTCTTCTACAGCCCCTTTATCACTCGCCTCAATGAAAACATACCCTTTTAAGGTTTCTGGTGCTAAGACTGCATAAATTTTAAGGTTGTTAGTTTTTACTTTTCCCTCTATCATCTTTGCTACGTTCTGTTCTTGATTAACAGCTACCTTTAATGCAAAGATTGGATTCTCGTCATCATCCATTACATTCTCACCCACAATAACAACAAAATCAAAGGTACTCAAAGATTTAAAAAGTTTAGCCTTTTTAGAAGGAATTTATGCTCCAAGACTTTGGATTAAAACTGAGAGATATTTTATTGAGTAACCAATTATCCCAATAAGTACTATCCCAATTCCAGTTACTTTAGATGTAAGCGAATATTCCTTTCTGCCAGGCTTCTTAGCAAGTTTTAGCACTCTTGTGTATTCGGAAATCCAACTTCTTGCTCTTTCCTTTTTCTTTAGATTAGCCTCTGTCATGAGGCTAATTAATGAGAATCCTTTTTAAATGTATTCTATTCCAAGATCGATTCCCCTAACGGGTGTTTCGCTCTCTATAAGCATCTCAGTTTCTTTTCTTCCGAATATGTAAGGTGATTTGACTCCTGAAAGAACTACCATTACTCTAAGTCCATTTTTAATTTCTTCGTTTATCATTGCACCCCAAATAATCTGGGCATCTGGCTCAAGTTCATTTGTTACATGCTCTACGATCTTCTCTGCTTCTTCTAGTTTCATATTTGAACTTCCAGTGATGTTAATTAACGCGCCTTTGGCACCGGTTACATCTACATCTATCAGAGGGCTACTCAAAGCTTCAGTTATTGCTTCTTTAGCTCTGTTCTCCGTATCGGATTCTCCCATTCCGATCATTGCAACGTCTCCTTCTTTCATTACAGATCTAACATCGGCGAAGTCAACGTTTACTAATCCAGGTTTTGTAATTAATTCAGCTATTCCGCCAACAGCTCTAATCAGTATATCATCAGAAACTTTAAAAGCCGCGTTTATGGGTAAACCAGGTGCTATATCTAGCAATTTATCGTTTGGTATGACAATTACAGTATCGCTAACTTTTCTTAATCTCTCAAGTCCTTTTTCGGCATTTCTTTGTCGTCTCAAACCTTCAACTGTGAAAGGTAAAGTCACAACTGCAACAGTTAGTGCCCCCATTTTTTTAGCAATTTCGGCAATTACTGGTGCAGAACCAGTCCCCGTTCCTCCACCTAATCCACAGGTGACAAAAACCATATCGCTTCCTTCTATTACTTCTTTAATTGTCCTCTCGTCTTCTCTTGCAGACTCTTCTCCAACTTTTGGATCGTTGCCTGCTCCTAAACCTCTAGTGACTTCTTTTCCAATCAATATTTTTTTGTCTGCTCTAGTATCTAGTAAATCTTGGGCATCAGTATTAACTGCTATTGCTTCAACTCCAATTACTCCAATTTCCATTAATCTGTCAATTGCATTGGAGCCAGCTCCACCTGTTCCTACTACTTTTATCTTGGCTCTTGATTCTCTAAGTACTCTTTCAAGTTCCTCATCCACAGAAGTATAGCGATGATCCTTAACAATATCTTTTTCTGTTACCGCCCTCTCAATGGCATCTTCAATAACAGATCTCATTTAACTCCCCCTTTATCGTTAATGTAGCTACTTATTATTGGTAACATAAAACTCCTATTTGTTATCTATATAGGTTAATAGTATATAAAGCTTTTGCTTAATAATGCTATGTATAATGCTTCGCTTTAGTGGTAATCCTTATTCTTTTACAATATCACTTGTTTTTACAAATGATATACTTCTACTAGTAAGTTTGTCTTTTAAATCTGACCGTTCCTTAACTCCCTTCCAATCTAAAAGAACAACGTCCAGTGGCCCACTTTTTGTTACTAATTCATAAAGAATTGAATCCGTGACTGGAGTATTATACTTTGCAATTACATGGCCTATTGCAATATCGGTATTTAACATGATTTCAGTAAATTTAGGGCAATAATGACCCCCGCCTATTCCAGCGGCGATTCTGAAAGAATATTTATTTTCATTATAAGAAAGCGATTTGTAAATTGCTGAAGATATAACTTCACCAGCTTCTTTTACCCCCCAATATGTTTCATCGCTTCCAATCTCAATAAAAGTTGTAGGAAGCCCTGTTAATGGCCCGTGGTGTGTAGCTTCAAGGGAAACTTCAAAAGATATTTCAAGGTCTTTTGATAAATCCATGATTTCGTTTAATACTAGTTTTTGAAATACCGGATTAGACGGAGAAACTTGGCCGTCTTTACCACCATAATCCGCGTTACCAAAATTTCCTGGTGTGTGGCAAGTTAAAGTTGGTATTTTGGTAACAGATTTATGTCTTGTTGCAAAAAAAATTGAATCAATAGCGCTTAAATTATAATCTTTAACTTCTTCTTGTACTATATTTTCTGGAAAATCTGTATAAATAGTTTCATTTTTTATTTTTACAAGTAATGAGTCTTTATTCTTATCATAAAAAGTATTACCTTCCAGTTTTTCAAAGGGATAATTTTGAATTAAGTTCTCTCGTATATTTTCTCCAGCCATATCTAATTCTGAACTTATTATTAGTTTCATCTATATACCCCAAACATTAAAAATAACCCCACTTATAATGTTTATAAATTTAATGAGGATTACTATGGATTCTGAGTTCAAAAGGAAAATATTTCACGAGATAGGATTGTTGATCCCAATAAGCTACTTATTCTTTGACAAAAAAGAGGCAATATTTGGAATGTCCATTCTAGTTCTTGTTTTCGTATTTGTGGAATTTTTAAGGTTAAGATACAATTTTGGAAATGATTTTATCCCAAAAGTTGTTGGAAAAACTGTTAGAGATTATGAAAAAGTTGATTTGTCAGCTGCAACGTATTTTATCATTTCTTCATTTTTTACAGTTCTTCTATTCGAAAAAAATATTGCCATTGCAGCTATAAGCTTCAATTCTGTAGGTGATTTTTTTTCGGCTATAATCGGTAAGAGGTATGG
Source organism: Methanofastidiosum sp. (assembly GCA_035362715.1). NCBI lineage: Archaea > Methanobacteriati > Methanobacteriota > Candidatus Methanofastidiosia > Candidatus Methanofastidiosales > Candidatus Methanofastidiosaceae > Candidatus Methanofastidiosum > Methanofastidiosum sp. Next base: position 163,611 of record DAOSDU010000002.1, on the reverse strand, counting down.
GAGAATAAAATATATGGGTGGAAAAAAATCAGTGGAAGGCAGTCTTGCCTGCTTTGTATCGTGCCTTCTTGTCGGACTTCTTATTTTAAATCCATTTATGGCTATAAGCGGTGCACTTGCTGCTACATTTGCAGAAGGATATCTAATAAAAGTAAATGATAATTTATCCATACCACTAATATCAGGAATAATTCTTACCCTTGTATCTTTTCTTTGAAAAGAGCGAATAAAGCTGAGAGGTCAATCTCAAATGCAGAAACTGGCATTTCTAGTTTGAAATTATATAACACTTCAGGATTTAATTCTCCCATTTTGCCTATATTTGACCCATCGATTTCTAGAGCGCAAGATCTTCCTTCAATAAAATAAGGATACTCTTTTTCATTTACAGAATATTGGAGCCCGAAAGAAGAAAGAAGGCCATTAAATATTCCCTTTATTTCAGAAAAATTGGCCTTGGGGTGGCATATTGTGCAAGAAAGATACTGCTTTTCTATTAAGTTTTGATCTGGAACAACTACCCCTACTTCAAATATATTCTGAGGGTATTCATAGTGTGAATTTGAAACTAATGTCTTTATTAGCAAGGGCAAGAGACTACTCCTAACAGTGTCAAATTCCGTATTTACAGCATTCCTTGTCTTTACAAGTTTTCTTTTATTGTCAAGCATTTTAGTAATCAAAACATCTTCATTAGAGAGGATGTAATTCTTTACTTCGAAGAAATTAAATCCCACCATCACTTCTTCTATCTTTCTTATGAATACCTCGATAGAATTCTCTTGGCCAATTGTTGCAATTTTGGGGATTTCGGGAATAAAGTTTTCAAATCCGTAGGCAATAGACACATCTTCAACTAAATCTATTGGATGTAAAATATCTGCTCTGTAAGGCGGAATTTCCACAATAATTTTATCTTTAGATTTTGAAGCTATGCCATATCGCATTTTCATTAATAAGTCTGCTGTTTCAGCTTCAGATAAATTCAATCCTAGTATCTTATTAGAATATGAAAGATCCAATTCAAGTCTTTCCCTATTAAGGTTTGGATAAATTAAATCTTTTCCTTCGTCGTTCAATTTTAGAGAGTATATCTCCGCACCCCTAATGAAAAGTCCCATCAATATTATGTTCAAAGCGTATTCAATACTTTTTCTGTGAGTACCCGTAATATCTAAGAATAAATTTTTTGTTTTTTCTGTGACTTTTGTATAGTCTGAATTTATTATTGGTGGCATTGACAAAACTTGGCCATTGTCATCTACCCATATAGGGCATTCTTCAAACTCTGACAATAGATGAGAGTATGCAACTCCCTTTGGGTGGGTCTTTAATATTTCATCAATAGTTAGATTCTTTTCAAATTCTAAAGGTATAAAAGAGAAGTCTCTTGGCATTGTTGTATACTTAATGGGGAATTTAATCTTATCTAGGTCATGCACACCTATTGCAACTTTTTTTCTATTTCTACCGTGAGTAATATGCAGTTTTTCCTGTATCTGCATTAATGACCTAATTGTATCATCATCAAATTTAATTCCTTTGACTATTGCACCAACTGCAAAAGGCCTGACAGATTTGACTTTAGGGTCAACTTTACCCCCGTAACTGGAATTATGAACTTTGAAATCTATGGGCCCTTTCTCAATTCCCATAAAACCTTTAAGTGCACTTGTAAATCCCTCGATCGATAACAAATCTGGCCTATCTGGGAAAACTTCAACTACTACCTCAGGATTTACTTTTTCAAGGTCAGTGCCAATCATAGATATCCTATCACTTAATGTTTTATCATCAACATCTTTTCCTAGTAGGGATATGAATTCATTCTTATCAAAATTAACTGTCGGCATCTTATCACCCTTTCATCCAAATAGGTAATTTTTTCATCATGTCGAGGTCGTTCATATACTTCTGTCGGATGTCAGTCAATCCATAATATTCCATCATAATTCTACCAAATCCTGGGCCCCATGCAAGTACCGGTATATCCTTTCCCAAGAGAGGTACAACTACTTCAGGTCTAAAAATACCTGCGCCCAAGAGTTCTACCCATTCACCTTTATTTTTATTATAAATGTCTACTTCGATACTTGGTTCTGTGTATGGGAAATATGCAGGTCTAAATCTTATTTTTGAATGTCCCATTTTGTTTAGGAAACGTTTGAGGTAACCCAGAAGGTGTTTAAAATTAGCATCCTCATCGACTACTATACCATCAGTTTGATAAAACTCAAAAAGATGTTTCCAGTCAAGTTTTTCATTTCTAAATACTTTACCAACTGAGAAAAATTTTACAGGTAAATCTTCAGGTTTTAAAGTACTGAGAGTTCTTACAGAAAGAGATGTAGTGTGGGTTCTTAGGACATATTCTTCACTGATTTTTTTATCCCATTTATATCCCCAACCCTTGGAGTTTATGTCGCCTCCGTGTTCATGCATAGCACAAATTTTATTAGAAAATTTTGGATCAATTTGCCCAAATCTTGGAGATTCAATAAAAAATGTATCTTGCATGTCTCTGGCAGGGTGGTCTTGAGGTTGAAATAATGCATCGAAAACCCAAAAAGAAGTATCTATCATTGGACCTGACATTTCTTTAAATCCCATCTCAAGCCAGATTTTTCTGATATACTCAATTGCCTGATTAACAAAATGTTTTCTTGAAGGGTAGAATACTTTGACATCCGATGAAACATCAAATCTTTTTAAAGTAACATCCCTCCAGTTTTGATTTTTTAACATGTCTGGAGTTAATTCAGAAATCTCGTCTGTTATTTCTATTCCTTTTGATAATTCTTTTTTTCCTAATTCAGTCAGGTATATCTTTCTGACAGTGTCTAATTTCCTTTCAACAAGTTTTCTCTTAACAAGAAGAGTTACTAGATTATCGTCTACTAATTTTTTCTTAGAGATATCTTCTAATGCAATCTCTTCAGAAGTTTTTTCGTTTAATACAGTTTTTCCTTTATCTGTCAAAGAGAATGATAGCGAATTATTATTTTTCTCTATAGATATCCACCCATTTCTTCTTGCCATTCCAATGGCAATATTTCTTTCTTCTTCAGAAAGTCCAATTTCACCTAATGGGAGTTTATCTTTTATTCCTTTAATGAATATCTTTTCTAATAGTCCGTTTGCTAAACTTGTTTTACCTTCATTCGTTAGTAACAAGTTAGAAACGCCTTTTTCATCAACTATTACTAACTCCTTACTTGACAGATAAAGAAGAGTTCTCATTACTGCGACTTCGGGTAATTGTGAAATCTTAGCTATTTCCTCAGGATTTGATTCCCCTTTTAAGTCACCCAATACTTTTAGAATAATCTTCTCTTGCTTTGAGAGCATTGAATTCACTTCTTCTTAAATTCGATAACGCATGGACCACCATTTTTGAACTGTGGTTTGTATTCCCACTTTTTTGATTCTCCTGGTTTTGAGTTTTCTATTGCACCTATAATTGCCATTGCTCTGTTACATGCTAATTTTTCTACTTTGTCTTCAGAAACTAGCATGTTGCAATGTTCATTGTAAGGACATTTATTTACGGTATAAACAAAGCTTTCACTGTTACCTTCGATTTCATGATCTTTTCTATTCATAAAACCAGTTTTAGAAACTTCTTCTACATACATCTTAGCAGCGTCAAATCCTTCAAGACCATATTTAAACTCTGCCCCAAGCTCTTTCCATTTGGCTATAAAAGGTCGGATAGAAATAATAATCCATTGTCTATAAAATGCTTCAGGTTTGCCAAAAAAACTATTTGCTGTCTTTTCTATACCATAAACCCATGCGTTCATAACAGTCATTACGGCGTCTATTTTTCTCTCTTGGTCTTTACATTCTTCGGCCAATTAAAATCACCTTCTAATCTGCATAACGGATGAATAGTCATTTATAAATCTTTTCTAATAGTTATTTTAAAAGATATGCAAAGAATTAAAGAAAACGCATTTAACAATGCTTATTGTTGCTATTCCTTTAAGTATGCTTGTTTGGCCTCTTGGCATACAGATAATCAAGTAAATTAATAAAGTAAAAAATATCAAATCAATAGGAAAGTTTTAAAATAAAAAATAAACTGAATATATAGTTGATTTTTATGATTGGAAGAAATACGCATATGGTCCAGTGCAGAATGGGCGGAGGAATGGGCCTTGGTGGGGGGCTAGCACAAAGAGGCACTTTTGCAGATGCAGGTAGGGATATTATAGCGATAGCAATGAGCCCTGGAAGAAGACATATAACAAAACCAATATGCGAGATAACTTATGCCATGAGAGAAGCTGGCATAAAGACAAGTGTTATGGTATTAAACGCTGGAAATGGAGTTCCCCCAGAAGCTCCTTCTTCGGGGGTAAGTGTTCTATTCGGTATTGAAGAAAAGGAAGTTGAAATATTAAATGAATTTAAGCTTGCAATAATACATCTTGGGAATATTAGGACCCATGTAATCTATAAGGCCAAATTCATTCTAGATCTTGCCCCTATTGACGCAATAATTGCATGCCAAGCCCCCGTTACCCTTGAAGATTTTGAAAAAATAGGCGTAAAAACTATTAATAATGATAATGGAACTACAAAAGGGAGAGTAGTCGAGATAATAAGTGGGATTATAAGGGGCCAAAGTTGCCCACAAGAGAAACTTGATGAAATTATCTCCAAAGTAAAAAGAAATGTCCACCATGATAGCAATAGTATTTGATAAATCCGGAACACTTGTTGATACTAAAAGAGTATCAAAGGATTTGGAAAAAAATGAATTTATTTACCACAAATCCTGTATAGAATTAATTGAAGATAATCCAAACCTTTTTCTTGTAACAATAACTACAGATCCAAGATGCACGTTTTTGCAAGAAGATTCTAAAAAAAGTCTTGGGCACTTGATTAAAGACCTAAATATAGGATTCGAAGTAGTATTTAAAGGCACGAATGCCACAATAGAAAAAGAAAAAATTCTCAAATGGGCAGAAGATATAACTATCGAAGAAGTTAACGAAACAATAAAAAAACTAAAAAAGCAATATGATGTTTGTACCTTGGTTGGATGTGGAGTTGTTGGGGACGCCGAAAGAGAAAGAATAACTCATATAGTCGCTTCTTCAGGTAAGATAAAAGAAGGGGTTTTTCAATTATTTGACTTTCTCCAATCAGAAGGGATGGATATTTATCTTGCCACGGGAGACAATCCCTGTTCAGTATACCCCCTTGCAAAAAGACTTGGGATATTGGATAATTTCGTTTTTCCTCAAGTAGACCCAGAAGGTAAGAGAAAAATTATATCAAATCTAAAAAAGACCTACGAACAAGTAATAATGGTAGGCGATGATATTAATGATAAAGGAGCTTTCGAAGAAGCAGATTTAAGTTTCTTAATACTAGAAAGTGAAGCTAAAAGAAAAAACGATTTGAAAACTATAGTTGATTACACAATAAGTGAGCCTCTAGAAATTGAAAACATCTTAAAGAGATTTAAGATTTAAAAATACATATCGAGAGTTTTTTGTTTTAGAGTATTTTCTAGAGAGAATTCAATTCTCTCTATTCCTTTCTCTACTCTAAGTTCTGAAAACTCGTATCTGTCACATAGTATCTTTAATATTTTTTCCTTTTCTGGCTTTTGAAAGGAGATTTTATAATTATCAGAAACATCTGGATTCAAAAAGAGATTAATTATTTGATCAAATTCTCCATATTCCCCAAATTTCCCATCTCTTACAATTTCTATGGCTTTTTTGGGACCAATTCCTTTTATTCCGCCAGGATTATAGTCAGTTCCAATGAGTATGGCAACTTGAATCAATTGTTCTCTTGAAAAATTGAGCGAATTAAGTACATTTTCATTAGTTATAATCTCAGGCACAACATCAACAAATAAATCCTTGCCTGGAATCTTCCTTTTTCCAGAAATAGTCAGATTTCTTACTAAAGAGGGAGCCCCAAAGAGTATTGAATCGTAGTCCTGTGATGCAGATAAATCCGCATCGCCTTTCAAAACAACATATGCAGCCTGAGATTCACCTTCTGATGGCGATTCAATATATGGAATACCCATAGAATCTAAAAGTTCTTTAGAACTAGTTACCATGTCTCCCTTCAAAGAAGATGTCATTTGGGAATATTTTTTTGCTTCTTTAAAATCTCCTCGGGCTTTGGCATCGATGTACTTATCTCTTGCTTCGTCCTTGGCTTCTTTTCTTTTTTCAATTGTTTGGAACTTTAATTCAGGTGGCTTACCATCAAAAACATATATGGGCCTGATCCCTTGTTCAATGAAATTAACAGTTCTATAAAAAAGACCGGACAGATGAGATGTTACCTCTCCTTTTGAATTTTTTAATGGAGTCCCATCCCTCTGCCTTATAATAGCTAAAAATTGGTAAAGTGCATTATAAGCGTCAATTGCTACACTTTTACCATTTAAATCCGAAATATCAATTTTTTGTTTGGGGACTATTTCACCCAGGTTTACGCCCATAAGGCTAATCCCTTACAACAGTTATTGGAATTACTCCCTTCTTCATTTCTTCTTGTGCAATTCTAATAGGGTCAAGAATAGATGTTTCAAGTAATATAGGTGCCCCTAAAGATATCTGAAGGGCTCTAGCCCCAATAATTCTTACTTTTTCATATTTTGTATAGTTCAACGACTCCACCATGCTTGAATGAATATAAAGGGATTATAAATTTTATTGTTATAAATAAAATTGGAGCAGATTTTTTGCAAGAAAAGTTTATTTGCCTACCGTATTCTCCCCTTTTTTTATCTTGTCAATAATATTATTGAATAGTTTAATGAATTTTTCCCTATCCTCGGCATTATAAGTTTGCATTATACTAATATGAATCGCTAGAACTTTTTCCAATACTTGTATATGTTCATCAGCAGTTTTTATTGACTCAATTAAATCTCTTGTTTTTCTAAGAAGAACATGCTGTGCATATGAGAGCTTTGTTGCGACAAAGTAAACCTTTGCCATACCTATCCGTCTATAATCAACTAGCCCTATAGCCCTCATTATTTCAAGATATTTTACAGCGGTGGCTCTAGACATATTAAGATTATCGGCAATCTCTGAAGGAGTAGCGCCAATTTTTACACCTTTAAGATACTCTATAATGGCCTCTTCGGCATTTTCTTCCATTGATGCTCACCATCATTATCTCTAACGTTAATATATATAAATGTTACTACTATCAGTATTCAAAAAAATTGATTTAATTTAAAGCACTACTAAAAATATCCCTGTATATTGAATTTTAATTCTTATACTAATGATAAATAACAGTTAAATTCAAGATTAATAAATTACTTATTAGTATTAATTTTATTATATAATAACTATCGATTAGATTATAGTATTCCTATTAATTAGATAAGATAAAGTTCAACCATATTGACTATAGATATTAATATTCATCATTAAAAATATTTTCTAAATTATTATAATACAATAAATAGAAAGATTTATATACTATTGAGTTACAATAATAACTAAAGGTGATAAAAATGAAAAAGAAGGCTAAATCAATTACGCCCTTAGCAGTAATGATACCAATAATAGTCTTGGATATATTATTAAAGGGAGAAAAGTCAAGTTCATTTAGGTTTGTATACTAATCTTTTCTTTTCAGGGTTACTCTTACGATATTATTGTTTAGTGGACATTCTATTTTCTCTTTAATTGTAATAATATGAAATTTATCGCCGATCTTTATTCCATCTGGAATACAAAAATCATGATATTGGCATCTTTCATTGCAAGAAAATGAAAATACTCCTGTTGCACCTTCAATTGCAAATTTCTTAGGGATTGCAGCTTCAATTTGGGATTCATTTACTTCAACTATTTTAACTCCTGAATCATGAATTTTGCAAGGATGCTCAATATTTCTTACTGAAGAAACGGTATATATCCTTCCAGGTTTTAGATTATCAACACATGTTTTATAAAATCTACATCCTTTGCACTCATCATCCCCCTTCCCCGCTACAAAAGAAAATCCTGGTTTTGCAAGATTTTTAGGGAGGAGGGTAAGAATCAATCTATTACCCCCGTAACTTTAGCAAGTTTAGTAGCTGCCCTCTCAGTAAGCCCACTCTCACCAAGTATTGTATATCTATCTCTAATTTTATGTGCCATTGTTAGTGCTTTTATTAATTCTAGATCTGTGACTCCAAGTTCTTCAGCAGTTGTAGGGGCTTTTATCTTTTCAAGCGCTTCCTTTATTGTTTTATACTTGTCTTCTCTATGTAGATACATAGTCATTATAGAACCAACTCCGCACTGTTCCCCGTGCATTGCAGGTTTTTCCGCAACCATATCTAGTGCGTGCGCAAATGCGTGTTCTGCACCTGAAGCAGGTCTAGAGGATCCTGCTATGCTCATAGCGACTCCAGAAGATATAAGTCCTTTCAGGACTTTTCTGGAAGATTCTTCCAAACCTTCTTTTATTACATCGGCGTTGTCAATCGTCACCTTGGCACTCATTGATGATAAAGATGCTGCATGCTCACTATAATATTCGCCTTTTAATTTATGGGCGAGTTGCCAATCCAAAACAGCTGTATAATTAGATATCAAATCCGCACACCCAGACGCTAGGAATCTATATGGAGCTTGGGACACTATCTTAGTATCGGCTATTATTGCAATAGGAGGTTGTGCCTCTATTGATAATTTTTTTTCACCATCCTTAATAGATGCTCTAGACGAAGCTATCCCATCGTGAGATGCAACTGTTGGATAGCTAATAAAAGGAATAGAGATATTAAAGGACGCCAGTTTTCCAACATCTATAACTGATCCCCCGCCTATTGAAACAGCTATATCATATTTTTCTTTTTTCAGAATATCTGCAATAGAATTTACTTCAGCCATTGAAGCAGTTTTAACTTCATAATGGTCACAGTTCAAATCATCAGATACTTTTTTTCCGACAATCCCTCTTGTTATTGGATCATCAAGAACAACGGGATTTTTGTACCCTAACTTTTCAACTGTTGTTTTAACTGAGCTCCAGAGGTCTGAGCCCATCACAACCATTCTTGAAAGATTGATGATATGGATAGGATTTTCCATAAAAATAAGTGTTTTATACTATTAATAAGTCTTTTGAATCAAAAAAGGGAAGGCAATAATGTATTTCTGAATCCTGGTCCGAATCCAAGTATGAAAACCAGTACTTTTATTGAAAGGTAAAAATTATGCATCATCAATGTTGTAATCATAAATTTATATTTAAATATGGTAACTTCCTTTTCCTTGAAGTTTTTTCTCTCTTCTTTGTATAGAGTATCAAGTAGATAGATTACTACAAGGATTAATAATAATTTTAAGGGTATCATGATTAAAGCAGTGCCAGTGAGATTTATCAAAAAAAGAGGTAACAAGTGTTCTTCTCCAAATCCATAATAATCAATAGCAATGAATGTGGCGCACCCGTCCAGCAAATGCCCAAATAGTATTGCTGTGTTTTCAAACTCTCTAATAGATTTGTAGAATAGAGGTGATATTATGTATACTGTCAATGTGATTCCAGCCGCCATCAAAAGAGGAACTATAATCCTCAAGGGATAGTTAAAAAAAGGAATTAAATTAGCTAAAAAATAAATAGTGCCCATAATTCCAACTGCAAATGGAAGTTTCCAATAAGATAGGATATTTCTCTTTTCAAGTTGAAATCCAATTAATATCATAGTAAATGCTAGAACAAACGCAACTATGTATACCCCTGGTGTAATATTCCAAAGTTTTGATCTTTCATAAAATCCGACGTCTGCCAAGACTCTTATGGCTATGGCCATTATCATATAAGGAGAAATTGCAATTATGAAGGTTTTATCAATTCTTATTTTATTGAAAAGAAATTTCAATGCAAGTGTCAATAGAACGAGAAGAATTCCTATGTATATAACATAGTCTTGAGGCTGATAAACTCCCATACAAAGACACGAAATAATTAATTAAAAAGCTTTATGGTTTTTTCCTTAGTATATCAACCATCTTTTGGTATATTTCTTTTTCTTTCCCTTCCGTAGTTTTGGAAAGTCTTTCGACAATTAGCTCAGGTGTACTTTTTCCAGCTTTATAGAATACTGGCTGTCTATCAACAATCAACTCTAATGACTCATCCAATCCTTTTGCTTCTATACCGTCAACTCTCATGTCTTCTGGCAATTTACCTTCTATCGATTTAATCGAAGAGATTATATCTTCACCAAGATGCGTAACTATAACACACAAGGTATTAGAATTTCTCAAAAAATTTAGGAATGTCCCTATAATCCTAGCTGCAGAGCCAGGTTCTGTAATAGCTTCGAGTTCGTCTACAAGCAACAATCTCTTTTTTTCTTCAATTGCAAGCGGTACAAGCCTTTTTAGACTTGTTTCAAATGCTCCTCTTGACTCTCCTCTGTGCTTTGATAAGAATCCAATTTCATCAAAGATTGAGGCATATGAATCGTCAGCAGGAACTAAGAACCCCATCTGAAAAAGAATCTGAATGGCAAGTGCAAGTTTCAAAAGAGTGGTCTTACCTCCTGAGTTTGCACCTGTCAATATAATAACATTTTCATTTCCAGCCATAGTATCATTTGTAGTCCCAATCTTATAATTAATTGGAATGGGATTTTGAATTAAAACATTTTTACCATTTCTAAAACTTAATCCTTTTTCAGATATTTTTGGCATCAGAAGATTCTTTTCAACGGCAAATCTCCCCATAGCCACAAAGAAATCAATGTCGTAACATTCCTCAACTCTATGATTCAAGAAATCCCATAATTCTGAGATGTCCATCATTTCTTTTTTTAGTTCAAATTCCCTTCTTGATATTTCTTTTCTAATATTTTCTTTGATTTCAAATAATTCATTTCTGTTTGCCTCTATTGGGAAAGATACTTCTTCAGGGAATAATCCTGAAACATCTAAACCTGTTTTTTGGTTCAGGCTTTCTACAGATTCCTTGACTATTTTTCTATATGCTTCCTCAAGTTGTTTTGGAATATAAGTCTGAAAAGCTTTCAAAGGATCAGAATGTTTTATGTCCGAGAGCATTGATAATATATCCTTACCAGCGATACCAATATCCTGGCTTTCAATTATTTTAGAAAATCTTTCATTAATATCCTTCTCTATTGTTTTAACCATTTCCTCTAGATTTAGCGCTTCCTTTAGCTTATTTAGCCTCTCGTCGGGAAAATTTCCTTTAGAAAAAGAGTCCACTCTATCCGATATTTTTTGGAGTTTTTGAACGTAATCAGATAATTTTGCACCATCGTCAGCAGCTATATCCCGGCTATTTTTAATCTCAAAAAGAACTTTATACATATCAAGTATCAGTTCAATTTTTTCAGAATTATCAATGAAGCGTTCAATGAATAACTCAGGAACTATATCTCGAATAGAGAAATCATCGATATTGATTGAAAAATCGGATATTTCAGAGAGTGTGTCATAAAGAGATGAATTTTTTCCATACAAGTAAAATATCAATGGATAATCATCTCTGATCCCTCTTGCCTCATGAGGCGATGTAAGATATATAGAATCATAATATTCTGATTTTGTTTTCGTTGATAGTTCTTCGTCGTCTGTTATTAAAACTCTGTCTCTAAATTTTTTGAGAGAGGGGATTTTCAAATCAGATATACCATCTAAATAGCCTAATATTTTATTAATTTCTTCTTGAGTTAGACCCTCTACAAATTTTTTTGCCTTGTAACAGTAATTTAATCTCTTTAAAATCAATTCCTTATCTCTAAGAGGCATATAAAGATAGAATCTATTTCTTGACCTCTCTGTTTTAGGGTATGAAACTAGGATGGACACTATCTCTTCATATATCTCCCAAGCGTCCCCAAAAAGAACTTCTTCATACTTTTTACCAGTAATCTCTTCAAATGTTTCTTTTTGGATCTGTAATATTTTCTTTTTACCAAATCCAGGGACCTTTAATAGCTTTTCAAGTTCTAGTTTTTCTATTATGCTTTTTAATTCATCTTCTGAATAATATTCTAAAGCCTTTTCAAGACCTTTTTCCCCTAAAATTTGGCAAATATCCATTAACGCCTGTACCCCCTTGCGAATTCACAGTTTACACATAATACTTCTTCGTTGAACTTGAATTGATCTTTAGTTGAATCTGCTAGTTTGTCAGCTTTTTCTTGCTCTGTTATTACGGCCCCATGTGGAACAAATTTATTATCGCCAATTTTTACACCTACAACTATTGCACCGTGACCTATGAAGCATTCTTTTCCAATTTCTGAGCTATGAACTACTGCCCTAAATCCTACAAAAGAATTATCTCCTATTTTTGTAGGGCCGTGAATTACAGTGCCATGTGCTATTGAAGTCTTTTTACCAATTTCTACAGATGTATGTTCCAAAGCATGGACTATAACGCCGTCTTGTAAGTTACTCTTATCCCCTATAATTATGGGGGTGCCTTCGTCCGCCCTTAAAGATACAAAAGGTGCGACATAGACCTCTTTTCCAATTCTCACATCTCCAATCACTGAAGACATTTCATCGCAAAAACTTTCTTTGTCAATATTTGGATATCTACACTCCTTATTAAAGGAACAAGTTGGATTTTCTTTTATTGCCATATCTTCACCTAAAAGATTTTTCATATTTAAAGGATATGTAACAAGCACCCTCTCTAGAAACCATGCATGGGCCTCTAGGACTTTGTGGCGTACATATATTTCCAAATAATGGGCACTCGCTTGGGATTTTTTCTGCCCTCAAAACTTCCGGGCAGCTGCACCCTTTCTCTTCAGGGATATCCTCTATCTCAATATTAAATTCCTTGTATGCGTCTTTGTTGGAAAACTCACTTTTTAAAGAGAGCCCCGATTCTGGTATTACTGGAAATCCTCTCCAGCGTATATCGCAGGGTTCAAATACCTTTTCCATAAGTTTTTGGGCTTTAGTATTGCCTTCTGTCCTTACACCACGAACATACTCATTTTCAACTTCAGCTCTTTTTTCTTTAATTTGTTTTACTAGGAGGTAAATTCCCATAAGTACATCGTTAGGTTCAAATCCACATATCACTTGAGGCACATGAAATTTTTTAGATATCGGCTCATATGGTTTTGTTCCGATTATCGTAGAAACGTGCCCTGGATCTATAAATCCTGAAAGATTTATTTTCCCGCTGCTCAATAACAAATCCATAGCAGGAGGAACTACCCTGTGTGCCGATAAAACAAAAAAATTATCTGGAGAATTAAGAACTGCAACTGCAGTTGTTGGACAGGTGGTCTCAAATCCAATAGCAAAATGAACAATCTTTTTATTAGGATTGGATATAGCAAGATTAATTGAATCATTAATACTATATACCAGTCTAATGTCAAGCCCAGATGCTTTTGCATCTGACAAAGAACGTTTAGATGGTACCCGTATCATATCTCCGTACGTAGTTACAATAGCCCCTTTTTCGGCAACTTTAACAGCGGCTTCAATTTCACCTTGTGTTGTTACACAAACTGGACACCCAGGACCAGAAACAACTTGAATGTTTTCTGGTAACAAAGCTCTAATGCCATAATGAGTAATCACGTGCTCGTGCGTTCCACAAACATGGCACAGTTTTATTTCACCCAAGTCTTTAGAGATTTCAGATATTTTTCTTATTAGTGTATCTGAAGCGTTACGGTCTTTGTACAAATCCACTAAAAATCCTCCTGAGCTTTTAGGAGTTCTTTCCAGATCTCCAAAGATTCCAGAGCTTCTCTCTCGTCCATTTTTTCAATTGCAAATCCAGTATGGACAATTACATAGTCTCCAATAATAACATCTACAAGGTCTAATCTTACTTCTCTTTTAATTCCGTTGAAATCAACTATTCCGACACTGTCTTTTATTTCAATAACTTTACCTGGAACTGCAAGACACATGATTTTTACCTCAGTATATCGATTAAAAAGTCTTTCTTTGTATAGATTTATTTTATTGATTAGACTTCACTTATAAAATAGATTATTAAATGTTTTCAAGATTTTTTCTTTTTGTATAAGATCATTTATTTATAGATTTGACTATAGAGCTTAACAAAAAATCATAAACTACTTATTAACTAGCATAGTTTATTAACTTTAACTGAATGATTTTACTAATGTTATAGGGAATTGGAATATAAGATTAAAATAAACGAAATGGTTTATCCAAGAAAAGAGCTTTAATAAATAAAATAAATCTATTCTTCCTTGCCTAGGCCCAATATCTTCATGAACTGTTGCATTGGAAGGGATTTTGATTCTCTGCATACGACGTCTAGATATGCAAGGTAAATGTCGGCGTTACCGTTTCTAGAGTCTTCCCATACCACCCGGTCACAGTAGATTGCAGGAAAAGACTGAGCACTTGTATATGTGCATATAGGGAACTCCTGCTTAGTTTTCAGATTGTAGCCGTAGATATCTGTAGTCCCACTTCTCTTATCCTCCCAGACGACGATGTCGCCATATATTGCAGGAAAATACTGAGTATTTACAGCTGTGCATATAGGGAAATCCTGCTGGGTCTTTAGATTGTAGCCGTAGATGTCCCAGTTATCGCTTCTATAGTCCATCCAGACGACGATGTCGCCGTATATTGCAGAATATCGCTGAGCACTTGCATACTTGCATATCGTTAACTTCTCCCCAGTCTTTAGATTGTAGCCGTAGATGTCCCAGTTAGGACTACTTCTATTGTCCATCCAGACGACGATGTCGCCGTATATGGCTGGGTTCGTTTGATTTCTTTCCTCTGTGCATATGGCAAACTCTTCCTTAGTCTTTAGATTGTAACCATAGATGTCATTTCCAGTAGTATTGTAGTCTCTAGTATCCTCCCAGACCACTATGTCGCCGTATATTGCAGGACGCTGCTGATTATGTGTATCGCTAGTTATCATTTTTTCAGAAAGAACTTTTGTTCCCATAACACCAGAAATCGTGGTAAATACAAGAACAGAGATAATCAGAAATATCTTTATTATTTTTTTCACAATAAATCACCGTTATAATTGCCAAAATAAATTGGTAGTTAATATATAAACATTTGCTTATCGATTTAATTCATAGTTTATTAAGTTAAGCTGAATGATTACTAAGTCTTTATTAAAAAAAATATTTAGGAAAATAAGAGAATCTTTAATTAATATTAATTATTATATAAAAACTAATATTCTTTAAATTATTTATCTTTAAGATTATATTTCAAAATGTATAAAGTTATATATATTCAATTTCCAATAAATCTAGCAACATAAAATAAAATGTTGAGTTGGTGAATAAATGGAAGAAGAATCTAAACAACAAATGAGTATGCCATTAATAGGTGATGACGCACCTAAATTTAAAGCAAAAACTACAATGGGAGAAATAAATTTTCCAGAAGACTACAAGGGTAAATGGGTGATATTTTTCAGTCATCCGGCAGACTTTACTCCCGTATGCACAACTGAATTTATGACTTTTGCATCAATGCAGAAAGAACTCAAAGATTTAAATTGTGAGTTAATAGGATTATCGATAGATAGTATTTATGCCCATATAGCTTGGTTAAGAACTATAAAAGAAAAGATCGAATATAAAGGCATGAAAAATGTTGAAATTATGTTCCCCGTAATAGAAGACTTAAAGATGGATATTTCAAAGAAATTTGGAATGGTCCAACCAAATGCATCTACAACTCAGGCGGTAAGGGCGGTATTCCTAATAGATCCTAAAGCAAAAGTAAGGGCAATGCTCTATTATCCGCTATCAAATGGAAGAAATATGCAAGAAATCAAGAGATTACTTCTTGCAATGCAGAAATCAGACAAAGAACAAATTGCAACTCCGGCCAACTGGCAACCGGGCGACGACGTAATAATTCCGCCTCCCGGATCTTGTGGCGTGGCTAAAGAAAGGATGGAGAAAAAAGAAGAAGGCAAATACTGTCTTGACTGGTTTATGTGCTTTAGAAAAGAAAAATAAATTTAAAAAATTATTTATTTTTTTAATATATTTTTTTTAAATTTTGGTAAATCTATAGACATAATTATCCAGATAGGATTAGACCCATTTTGTATTATCAAATTCTGGGTAGCATAAAAGACTCATTAATACATATTAGACTACTATCCGAGAATTATTATTTTAATTGACGAGATTTTACTTTTCAGGAAATTGACAAAAATAATATAAAGAAAAGTAGAATGAATTTATTCATGGCAAAATGGTACGAAGAATTATTTCAAAATTATGCTGAAACTTACGAAACAGAAGGGTATACTAAAGGAACAATGGGAGAAATAGATTTCATTGAAAAAGAAATTAAAAAAGATAAATCTAAGAAAATTATAGATATCGGTTGCGGTACAGGTAGGCATTCTATAGAACTTGCAAAAAGAGGATATAATGTAACTGGGATTGACCTTTCTGAATGTATGTTGGAGAGAGCGATAGAAAAGGCTAAGGAATCTAAAGTAAAAGTTGATTTCATTAAAGCAGATGCAAGAGATTTAAAATTTGAAAAAGAATTTGATCTTGCACTCATCATCTGTGAAGGTGGATTTCCATTAATGGAGACCGATGAAATGAACTTTATGATTCTTCAAAATGCTGCTAAGTCCTTAAAGGATGGGGGAAAATTAATCTTGACTACTCTAAATGGTCTTTTCCCACTATTTCATTCTGTTAAAGATTTTATCAACTCCAATTCTGTCGATGGAAAAAATCTGGAGAATACATTTGATTTAATGACCTTCAGAGATAAATCAGTATTAGAGTTTACAGATGACGATGGAAATAAAAAGAAGATCAAGTGTGATGAAAGATATTATGTTCCCTCTGAAATAACATGGTTATTAAAATCATTGGGATTTAAAAAAGTTGATATATACGGCTGCAAGCAAGGAGCGTTTAGCAGAAAAGATAAATTAACAACTGAAGATTTTGAGATGTTGGTAATTGCCGAGTATTGAGTTATTCCTACATTACGCAAGATTTAAAAATACAATTATTGATTGTGAGTTGAGGAGGAGGTATTATTTCAGCCATATCGCCAGTATGCTTTTTATTACCTTCTCCTTCAAAATCTTTAAATAGAAATTATTGACTTCTGTTTTATGAATATTTGTGCAATAACGGATATACATGGAAAGAAAAGTTCTTTAAAGAAATTGTTTGATTCTATTGATATAAGAGAATTTGACCTTTTACTCTGTTGTGGGGATATCACTTCATTTGGCGGAGAAAAAGAGGCCAAAGAAGTATTGGAACTTATACCAAATATCCAATTCTATACTATTTTTGGAAACTGCGACAAAAGTGAAGTCAAGGACCATATAGAATCATTAGGGATTTCACTCCATGAAAAGGAAGTCAAAGTAGCAGATTATGCTATAGGGGGATTTGGGGGATCAAATAAGTCTCCTTTTGGAACTCCTTCTGAGTATGAGGAAGATCAAATAATGGCAGGACTTTCAAAACTTTCCTTTAAGAATATGGTTCTAGTAACTCACGTACCGCCATATGGAACTAAATTGGACAGGATTGGGAATAGCAAATCAATAGGAAGTACATCAGTTAGAAGTATCATAGAGAAAATGCAGCCGCTTGTTGCAGTTTCTGGGCACGTTCATGAATCAAGAGCAATTGATTCTATTGGCAATACTCAACTGCTAAATCCTGGGCCTTTAAAAGAAGGTTATTACGGAACGATAAGAATAGATGCAAAAGTGGTAAAAGTCGAACTAAAAGAAATCGATTAAATATATTTAAATACAGGTAAAATAAATTAATTGCATGATTTACGAGATTCTGATAGGTGCAGTTGTTTTAATAGCAATCCTTTGTGTAATCTATTTCTTTTATGCCCCAAAGAAGGAAGGCATCCCAAAAGATCCTGCCAAAAGACCAATTCCAAGAAAAGACGTTAGTTCAGTTCCTTATTACTCCGAAGGAGAGGTAGTAGTGGAAGATGAACTATTTGGGATGAAAATGATCTGGGATGCTTATGAGGAAAGGGTTGAGAATTTTGTAAAGTTCCTTGAAAACTCGAGAGGAGTACGTGATCCTAAAGTAATTAGTAATTTTCAGGATATTGAAGGCGAGTATGTCAAAATGAAAAAAAGACTCCGCCCGTTTCTAAGGGATCATATGGTAAAAAGAATGGATGAAAGAATTTTATATGCAAGGAGTCTAATTGATAAAAAATTCAGATATTAGATAAGACTTTTACCTACAATAAACTTTAATATTAATCTATTTTATAATCCTTGATGTTTGGGATTCCTTTAATTATAATTATTTCTTCTATAGTACTCGGCATCTATTTTCCTTCATATGGAAAAGAGATATCCCCAATAGTGCCACTTCTACAAAGCATCCTAATCTTCTTATCCACAATTAAAGTCGATTTTAAGATTTATAAAAAATACATAGAACTCTTAAAGCCTTTTTTGCTGGGATTCTTCACATGCTATGCTTTCATCCCGGTACTATTCTTTATTATAGGGATATCCCTCCTCAAAATGAATTTAATCAATTTTCCATTATTTATTGGAATTTTCATCACAGGATCTGTGCCTCTGGCCGCAGGGTCTACTCTAGTATGGTCCAAAGAGCTAGGCGGGAAAGTTGAGATTACTTTACTTTTGATAGTAACAACTATACTAGCATCTCCTCTAATAACTCCAACTTACATATATCTAATTCTAAGGGATGAAATAAACGTCAACGCCCAAAAGATGTTCTTGGAGATGGCACTAATAATCTTCATCCCTGTGTTGATTTCAATTATTGTCAGGAAAAAACTTACAAAAATTTTGAATTCAAATATTTCTTTTTTTGTTATGGGAATCATAATATACATCGCAGTTTCCAAAAGCGTTGAAAGGCTCGACTTAGTAAAAGATTATTTATTTCTTTCAATATTCTTATCCCTATTTTTCATCATCGTTATAATTTTATTTATGACAATCTCCTCTAATATCTTAAAATTGAAAATGGAAGAAAAAGAATCAATTTTTATACCGTCTTTTTTTAAGAATATAAGCCTTGCAATAATTGTTGTTTCGTTTTTCGAGCCTGAAGTTGTGTTCTTCCCAGTTGTTTACTATATTGTTGAACAGCTTTTTTCCCCACTTTATTATGAAATAAAAAAACTAAGATCTAAATCAATAAATTATTTAAAATAAAAACAATGATGGTATACAGGAATTAAGATGAGTACAAGAAATAAATCATGGAGAGAAAAATTAGAAGATAGCAAAGATTTGCCAAAAGTTGAAATAATAACCGAGAAGATGTCTAAAAGATGGGGGGAGGGTACAGTTGTTATTCCTGCCCCTATTGAAGTCAATGAAATAATGAGAACTGTTCCAGAAGGAAAGCTAATTACGATTGATCAAATTAGGAAAAAACTTGCAGAAAAACACAATGCGTCTATAGGGTGCCCTTTGACTACTGGAATTTTTGCATGGATTAGTGCTCATGCTGCAAATGAGGCCGCTTTGGAGGGGAAGGCAGATATTACCCCCTATTGGAGAACTCTAAAAACAGGAGGGATAATAAATGAAAATTACCCTGGTGGCATTAACTATCAGAAACAGCTTTTGGAAAGAGAGGGCCATAAAGTAATTCAGAAAGGCAAAAAATACATTGTCCAGGATTATGAAAAAATGTTAATTTAGTTAATGGACCTTATTTTATAAGTTAACTTATTTATCTTCGTACTTAGCAGTAA
Source organism: Methanofastidiosum sp. (assembly GCA_035362715.1). Taxonomy (NCBI): domain Archaea; kingdom Methanobacteriati; phylum Methanobacteriota; class Candidatus Methanofastidiosia; order Candidatus Methanofastidiosales; family Candidatus Methanofastidiosaceae; genus Candidatus Methanofastidiosum; species Methanofastidiosum sp. Next base: position 143,869 of record DAOSDU010000002.1, on the reverse strand, counting down.
AAAGCTTTTTAAAAATATAAAATCATTATAATCTAGAGGGATTTTTTGATAGAAATAAGATTTCATGGGAGAGGTGGGCAAGGCGCTGTAGTCGCATCAAATATTCTAGCCGACGCAGCTTTTCGAGAAGGAAAATATGTCCAAGCTTTTCCATACTTTGGTGTTGAAAGAAGGGGTGCACCCGTTACTTCGTTTACAAGAATAGATAAAAATCCCATTAAAATAAGAAGTCAGGTCTATACCCCAAATTATATTGTTGTCCTTGACCCAACACTAATGGATGTCACAGATGTAACTTCTGGTCTGGGAAAAGGAGGAGTAGTTCTCATAAATTCCGACAAAGATCCCAAAGATTACAATCTTTCTTTTAAGACAGCAACTGTTGATGCAACATCAATTGCATTAGAAAACAAACTGGGCTCGAAAATGGCACCTATTGTAAATACTTCTATTCTTGGCTCGTTTGCCAAAATATCCGGAGAAGTTATGCTTGAATCTATATTATTAGCGATAAAGGAGAATATTCCTTCTAAAAAAGAGGAGAACATTAAGGCCGCAACTCAGGCCTATAATAAAACTATAATGTAATGATCATATGAAAAAATTTGAAAAATTATCATCAATAAAGGATTTACCCGAAGCCTCTGTGTCGAATGTTCCGTCACTTAATCAAAAAACTGGAACCTGGAGGGTCTTTAGACCAGAGGTAGATAAAAGCAAATGCATCAAATGCAGCATTTGCTGGAGATGTTGTCCCGATATAGCCATATATGTTGATGAAGAAGGATTCCCTATTATTAATTATGATTACTGTAAGGGATGTGGGATATGCGCTCACGAATGCCCTAAAACTGCGATTAGAATGGGGAGGGAGGGAAAATAATGGTAAAGAAGATAATGACTGGCAACATAGCAGCTGCTTGGGGAGCAAGGCTTTCTAGGGCAGAAGTAATAGCCGCCTATCCCATAACACCTCAGACAATTATCGTTGAGAAACTTGCACAATTTGTTTCAGACGGAGAGCTCAAAGCTGAATATCTTCACGTGGAATCAGAACATTCTGCAATGGCCGCATGCATCGCAGCTTCTCAGACAGGAGCCAGAACATTTACAGCTACATCCTCCCAAGGATTAGTATTAATGCATGAACTCCTTCATTGGGCTTCTGGCGCAAGAACCCCCGTAGTCATGGCAAATGTAAATAGAGCTTTGGCCCCACCTTGGAATGTATGGGTTGAACATACAGATATGATGTCTCAAAGAGATACAGGATGGATACAATTTTATGCTGAAAGTAACCAAGAGGTACTAGACACCGTAATAATGTCCTACAAATTATGCGAAGACAAAGAAATCCATTTGCCAGCCATGGTGGGCTTAGATGCTTTTTATTTATCCCATACCTCCGAGATTGTTGATATCCCTGATCAAGATTTAGTCGATAATTTTCTTCCACAATATGATCCTTTGTACTCGCTAGATATAGAAAACCCACTCAGCATTGGGTCTCTTTCAATGCCTCACCAGTGGTATTCTGAATTCAGGTACAAAATACAAGAAGCCATGGACAGAGTAATACCAAAATTGAATCAAATTGAAGAAGATTTCTATAAAGAATTTGGAAGGAAATATACTGGCCCACTGGAACTTTATAATGTTGATGACGCAGAAGTTGTCCTGATTGTTTCAGGTGCGGCTGCTGGAACTGTTAAAGAAACTGTAGATTTATTTAGAAAAAAAGGAGTAAAAGTTGGGCTTATTAGATTGAGAATGTTTAGGCCATTTCCTTCAGAGGAACTAAATAAAGCATTATCAAAGGTCTCTTTTGTAGGGGTAATTGATAGATCATTCTCTTTTGGGCACGAAGGTGCAATTTTTTCTGAGTTGAAAGCATCTCTGTATGGGGTAAAGAATTCGCCCCTGATTAAGAATTTTATTCTTGGGATAGGTGGCAGAGATATTACTATGGACACCATTAGCAGAGTTTATGATAATTGTTTCAATTGTTTAAAGAATAATAAAATTGACAATCCAGTTGAATGGATTGATATTAAGGTGTAATTATGAAAAGAGCAGGTATACCCACTGAAGAATTTATTTATTCCGGTCACACAGCATGCCCCGGATGTGGAGCTATGCTAGTTGCTAGATATCTCCTAAAAGTTTTGGGGAAAAACACAATAATGAACATACCTGCTTGTTGTTTTGCGGCAATACCAGGAACTTTTCCTGATACCTGTTTAGGTATACCCTTATTGTATAATGCCTTTGAAACGACTGCTGCTACAGCTTCAGGTGTTGAAGCGGCTTTGAAGATTAAAGGTAAAAAAGAAAAAATCACAGTTGTTGGCTTTGCAGGCGATGGTGGCACCGCCGATATAGGGATTCAGGCACTTTCTGGTGCCATAGAAAGAGGTCATGAAATTATGTATGTATGCTATGATAATGAAGCTTACATGAACACCGGGATGCAGACCTCTAGTCTCACTCCAATGGGTGCTACAACTACTACAAATCCAGTTGGGAAGCATGGGGGATGGAGAACTAGAAATAAGAAGAATATGATGGAAATAGTAGCAGCGCACAATATTCCTTATGCAGCTACAGTTAATCCCTCTTATCCAATGGATTTCATTAAGAAAATAGAAAAGGCAAAAAGCATCAAAGGACCTTCTTATATCCACGCTTATTCTGTTTGCCCGACTGGATGGAGGTACCAACCAGAAATTGGCCTAGAAATAGGGAGACTTGCAACAGAGACTGGAATATTCCCCTTATATGAAATTGAAAATGGCACCTACACCATAAATTATAAGAAAAAGACAAAGCAAGTCATTGAATACTATAAACTACAGGGAAGATTCAGACATCTGTCAGAGGATTTCGTTAAAGAAGTTCAAACGATCATAGATAAACAATGGCAAAGACTTCAAGATAAAGAAGAATGCAGTAACAGGCAAAAATTATAGAATATTAAAGCAAGATTTTTATAGAACATATGCTACTATTGTATATTAAAAATATCTTAGATGTGTTTATTGATGAGATTTCTACATATTAGGCCTTACTTAGTATCAATATTAATAACAATATTGTTCTTATTAAGTTGGGCCCTATTTATACTTATCAAAATCAATATACCACTAAATTACCTTGATGGAGATTCTCAAGGCTATATGCTGACTGTGACAACTTTACTTTTTTCGTTTTTAGTAGGCCATTACTTCAATTCACGTTATGGAAGATATATTATGATTAGAGACTATCATATTTCAAGACATTCAAGATGCATTTCACTTATAGATATATCGAGCTCATTCACCAATAGCGAAACTCTTTCAAAAAAGGTATACGAAAAACTTAGCGATATAGCCATTATTAAAGAGTTGTGCGGTTGGAGCGAAGGGTATATTGAAGAGCCTTACTACAGAAATCTATATTGTCTTTTAGAGGAAACGGAAATAATAAGTAATAAAGATTCAACAAACTACAGGATATTTTTTGATACAATAAATGAAATAAATGAATTCTCAAGAAAACTCAACACCGTGGGCAGAGATAAATTCGGATATTTACGATGGCTTTTACTTGCCTCCCTTTCCTCAGTCATAATATTACTTACACTTTCAGTTCCAACTTCTAATTTTATTAATTTGGCCCTCCTCATGTTATTCCCTCCAATTATCTTCTTGGTCATCTATACAATTATAAGTTACCAAAATATGGCGTTTCATATAGAAAGGACTTCAATGGAGATAAATCAAAAAATATTTGATGAAATAGGAAAGAAAAGATTCTACAAAAAGAACAGGCTTAGATTTGTTAGGGTTGATATCAGAAAAAACAAAGATCTTTACATAACAGAAGATGAGCTTACTGGGAGAGATAGAGATATCTATTTGGATTATATAGACAAGAGTTTTTATGTCAATAGATCAAACAAAAAACAGCACAACTAGAAATTATTATTTAACTGGAGGAACTTCCAGTAGAAATAAAGGGGTAATAGACATTATTATACTAGGATTATAAAGGCATAAATCATTTGTATATATACATAATAAATAATTATTATCCTAATTTATATTCTAATAAATAAGCAATAATTAAAAATTATATTTAAATATTAGCTTACGCACAAATCAATAAATCTAAATTTTTCAGAATCAAACAATCCTTTATCTCCAATCTTTATTTTTGGTATAACTAGTAATGCCATGAAAGATAGAGTCATGAAAGGTGCGTTTAATGTACATCCCAAAGACTTGGCAAAGTTAGTAACATGCCTGTAGCTATCTGCAACTTTAGAATATTCTTCAAATGTCATTATGCCAGCAACGGGGAGTTCTAAAAAGATTTTATTCTCTCCACAAACACATCCAATGCCACCCCTATTTTCGATAATCATGTTCACAGCGTTACATATGTCTTCGTCAGAAACACCAACGACAACTATGTTATGGGAATCATGGGCTATGCTAGAAGCTATTGCCCCTTTTTTTAGGCCAAAATTTCTTATAAATCCAATTGGAACTTCTGAATCTTTATAACGATTCACAACGGCGATTTTTAATATGTCTCTTTCTATGTCAGATACTAAATTCTCATTGACTATTTTTGGTTCAATGCTTATATCATTTGTAATAAGTTGACCGTCAATTGCTTCAATAACGTTTATATTGCCACTTTTATAAGATAAACAAAAATCTGATATCTTTTTCTTTTCTACTTTAAAGTTATTTATCGTTTCAAAACTCCTGTGTTCAATGTTTGTTTTACCTTTGTGGGAAACGACATTTCCATTAATATATGTTGCAAGGATATTCAACTCTTTTAGATTATCTGCAACTAAGAAGTCAGCCGGATCACCTTCTTGAAGCAGCCCAACATCAAGCCCATAATGCTTAACAGGATTTACAGAAGAAACCTTTAATATTTTGAAAATATCGATGCCGTAATTTATTGACCGCCTAACCATCTGGTCAATGTGCCCCTTAACCAAGTCATCCGGGTGTTTATCATCACTACAAAACATGCAGGAATCATAATGTGTATCGACAAGAGGGATTAAAGCTTCAAAGTTTTCTGCAGCAGAACCTTCCCTAATCTGTATTTTCATCCCCTTTTCTATCTTCTCAAGACCTTCAGCTCTACGAACACACTCGTGATCTGTAGTAATCCCTTTGCTAATATATTTTTCCAGTACTTCTCCGGATAATCCTGGAGCATGTCCATCAATTTTTTTAGAATATTTTTTTGCGACATTTATTTTTTCTATTAGATCCTTATCATTATTTATGACACCAAATGTATTCATTACCTCTCCTAAAAATTTAACATTGTCATTACTAAATATCTCTTCAATCTCTCTAGCTCTAAGGCAAGCGCCACTAGTCTCAAAAGATGTTGCCGGAACGCAGGAGGATGCCCCAAAATAAAATTTTAGAGGAGAAAGTTTAGAATTCTCAATCATATATTGTATTCCTTTTATTCCTAAGACATTGGCTATTTCATGAGGATCTGAAACAGTTGCTACAGTTCCATGGATAACTGCAATTCTAGAAAATTCGTAAGGGATTAACATTGAACTTTCTATATGTATATGAGAATCTACAAATCCCGGTATAATGAAATTAGAATAAATATTATCGTCTCTTTGAATTTCAGAGATTTTATCGTTTGAAATTGTTATTTTGCCAGGGTATATTTCATGATTAATTGGATCTACAATATTTCCAGAAATAACATTCACATTTTTATCCATGAAATCCATAATCTAAAAATCAAGACAATATATAAAATTTTTGAATTGCTTTGAGATATCTACAAAATAGAGATATTATGGATTGCATGTTATCTTGATAAAGCAAGGGCGCATCAAAATATATATAAGAACAAAATCATTATCAGGCTTTGGTGATTGATATTTGCAGTGTTGGTGGAAGTTTTGATGTAGATATGCCCGAAGGTCCAGAAGGCTATGTTTGTACCGAATGCGGTACACAGTATAAAGGAATTGGAAAAAATCCAAAATGCCCAAAATGTTCTTCAGACAAGGTTATAAAAATTGGATAATAATTTATTTCTTCCTTTGGGCGATGAGGAGATATTGTTCCTATCCCATAAAGATTACTTCTTAGGGATAGTAAAATCTAAAGGTAAATCCTTCTTGTTGGAAACTGATAAAGAAGAGATAGTTCTTGGAACGGGAAATGATGATATTCTTGCTGTTTCCTCTTTCGCAAAAGACACAAAAATTAAAGCAATCATGATATCAGCATTATACTCCCTGCGGGAGTTAGCTTTTCCACTTATAATCCTAAAAAAGGGCCATCCTGCTTCCAAGAGGCTTAAATTGGTCTTTGGATGCGGGGATAAAATAATTCTAGATTCTTGCATAGAGGCGGGTACTCATCCAAATCAGCATCTTCTTTGCTCTACAGAGGCTTTATCAAGACTTTATATATTATCAAGAAAAGAAGGTATTGAGATAATTGATCCTCTTAAGAGAAAAATAGAAATAGAAAGGATGCCTTTTGAGTTAAGATTATAAAATCACTTGGTATATTAAATAGTATGAGGGTTCTCTATTTTGGAGATTTAAAAGATATCACTTTGAAAAGAGAAGAAATTATTGAAGTTGAATCAATTAAAATTGGCAACCTAAAGAATCTTCTTTCAGAAAAATATCCTCTATTGAAGGAATCTTTTTTAAAGGATGAGATAAGGATTATAGTAAATGGAAAGGACTATTCTTTTACAGGTAGAGATGAAACTCTAGTTTCAAAAGGATTTGAGATAGCTCTTTTTTCTCCAGTAGGGGGCGGATAAATGTTTGAAATAAAAGCAAAAGATGGATTAGGCAGAATAGGAAAACTATCGATAGGCAAAAAAAAAGTTGAGACCCCAACACTGATGCCAGTTATTAATCCCAATAAGATAGTCATTGCCCCAAAAGATATGGCCGATTATGGGGCAGAAATGCTAATCACAAATTCATATATTATTTACAGAACTCCAAAACTCAAAGAAGATTCTCTTGAAAAAGGAGTTCACAAAATGCTCGATTTTAACGGAGTTATAGAAACTGATTCCGGCTCTTTTCAGATGGCCGCATATGGCGATATAGAAATAGAAAACAAAGAGATACTACAATTTCAAAAAGACATTGGAGTTGATATCGGAACGTTTCTTGATATACCAACTCATCCCGATGAACCTCACAGAAAGACTCTTTCAGACCTAGAGATAACTCTAGAAAGGGCAAGAGAAGCAATCGGATTTGACCTAGACCTAAATGGAACAATCCAAGGGGGAACTCACCTAGATCTAAGAAAAAAATCGGCAGAGGAGATGAGTAAATTACCTTTTACAGTGAATCCAATAGGCGGTGTTGTTCCATTGATGATGGAATACCGATTTAGTGAATTGGTGGATATTATCCTAACGGTAAAAGGAAGTCTTTCACCCTCAAGGCCAGTTCATCTTTTTGGTGCTGGACACCCAATGTTACTGTCATTATCGGTTCTTTTGGGTTGCGACCTTTTTGATTCCGCGGCGTATGTTCTCTATGCACAGGATTCAAGATATCTAACTTCTTATGGTACAAAAAAACTTAATGAAATGAAATATTTACCATGTAACTGCCCAGTTTGCAGGAAATATACTGCTCAAGAGCTAATTAATGAAAATGATCAAAAAAGATTAGAACTTCTTTCAAGCCATAACTTGCATGCAACTTTTGAAGAAATCAAAATAATCAAGGAAGCCGTACATGAAGGAAATTTATTTGAACTTGTTGAAACTAGGATTAGAAGTCATCCGAGATTACTACTCGCATATAGGAGAATCAAAGATTATTATGGTCTTTTAGAAGAATATGACCCCTTTACGAAAAGGTCTTCGATATTCTATACTGGTGCAGAATCCAATTTAAGGCCAATAATGCAAAGAACTAAGGAAAGAATAAAAAACATAGAATCTAAAAAATACGATGAGCATCTCTTCTTTGGAAAATTCCCAAAAGAACTTGAGTTTACTTATCCTTTTGGCCAATGTGAAATGGAGGAAGAAAGAAAAGATAGAGGGGACTCTGAACTAAATGACGAGGATATAGTAAAAGTAATTGCGGAATATCAGTTTGGCCCAAACGTTGGAGAAAAACTTTTCCATGATGTCGTTGTTAAGAGATCAAAAACTGGAATGATCCGTTATGTCTTTGATAAAAATGGAACTATGCTTGCAACTATAAGGGCTAGAGATGGATTATTTACTCCAAATATTGAGGGTCTAAAAAGATTGAAGGATATAATCCCATATCCCAAATACAGAATAATTGTGGATGACGAAGCTGCACCTTTCATTAAAGACGGTGCAAATGTATTTTCAAAGTTTGTTATTAATCTTGATAAAAATCTTAGGGCATATGAAGAAGTTCTTATTGTGGATTCAAATGACAATCTTTTAGGAACAGGAACTTTAATGCTTTCTCCGAGAGAGGTTAAAGCTTTTGAAAGAGGGATGGCCGTTAGAACAAGATGGGGAATAGAAAAAAATAATATCAAAGAAGACCAGATAGAAGACTAGAGCCGATAATAAATCTAAATGTTAGATATCCAATTGCAGTTAAAATAATACTGTGTTTGATCCCGGAAAATAAAGAATTTGTTGTCATCTTTCCAATCATGAGCCCTGCTAAAGCACCATGTATGATAAGCATGTTTTGAAATGTAGTCTTAAATGCCTCTTTATTTATTGACTCTTTGGCAGTTGGAAGTGTTATTTCTGAGAATATTTCAACGAACTGGGTCTGAAGTAAGAAAACTACTGAAAGAAATACAAGATAAGAAATATAAATAATGCCTGTATACTGGCTTAATTTAGAAGCCTGCTCTTTTGCAAGACCCCTCATCATTCTTGCGCTTTCTGCCGCAGATTCCAAAATCTTTATGATATTTCCCCCAGCATGATGAGCGATAACAATAAGAGATACCGTACCTTGTACATTTTCACTTTTTACCTTATCTGAAAAAGATGTTAAGACCTCATCAAATGGGACCCCCCAAGATATCTTTGAAGCCATAATCTTTATTTCATCGGTAAGTCTCCCGTAATCATCCTCCTGCGCCATCTTTATGGCTTGGGGAAGGGTCATTCCTGCAGCTTGAGAATCGGCAAGTGCTCTTAGAAATTCAGGGAACTGATCTTCTATTTCAGTAATCCATGCTTGTTCTCTCATTTTTAAGAAAAGGTAAGGGCCAACCGCAACGGCTATACCTGCAATAGCTAGTTCACTTAAGTTTAAAATGAAAAATCCCATCAAGCTAAGAATAATCCCTGCAGCTATACTGCCAATCGTTACATACACGTTATAATTTTTTTTCCTCAATTTTTCACCTGCATTATCTCTTTGGAGCCACCTGATCCACCGCTATTATGAATATAGCATAGCCTATAGGCAGCCCAAAATATACAACAATATTATTAATCAAATTTACCTGCGACATTGGGGTTCCCATTATACCCATAATTGTTGTCATGATAATAATAAATACTGGCCCTACAACTAAAGCTGTAACATAAGTTTCTGCTATTAAACCGATAGTTTCAATTGCAGCTTCAGTTTTCATTCTTTCAACTTCCATTAATCTATTTCCTTCAAGATACAAATACTCTTTGAGATTTCCACCTGTTCTTATGGTGGCTATCATCTTCCATAAAAGTTCACTGAAGAGAGGAGAAGGAGATCTGTTAGCCGCCCTTTGAAGAGCTTGAACTAAATCGAGTCCAAAGTTTTCAATATCATTTAAAATTTTTTCAGATTCTCTTGATACTTCGCCATATCGCCTAAACTCTACAAGCGACCAAAAGATAACGGCAGGGGGTACCCCTGTTCCAGCTATTGTTGCCATTGTATTGACAGCGTTTGTAAGTGCAAGATTAATTTTTCTTGATCTTTCTCCAGCTTTAAACGATGGATAAACCCAGAACACTAGAAAAGTTGTAACGGCAGTTAGAATTGAAATTAAAATAATTAAGACTAAGTTAAAGACAAAATCAACAGGCTTTCCAGGGGATATAATTTCATTTATAAAATTTCCCAAAAACAGAGGGACAATAATTATCGATACTACTAAAGCAATAATACCGGCAATTGCAGTACTAAGAATCATTGCACTGACATAAGCACCAAGATTTAAGGGTATATCACCTTTTCTTAAAGGGCCATGGAGTTCTTCAAAACTTTTTAGCCTTTTGTCTACCAAAAAACCAAATCTTTTATGGGCCATCTTTCCATAATTCATGAAGAAGCCCCTTTTTTCGTATCTTTCGATTTCTTGGACTGCAATGTCCTTCTCTTTTTTTCTGCCCAGCATAGGCTCAACTTTTTATTTTTTCTAAGATTGAATCCGGATCTCTCATATATACCTTTATTATATCTCCTACATCTCTAAAGTTAACTATATTATTCTCAGCCATCCAGCCTAAAACAAGAGATCTTCTGTTTATTTCTTCCCATACTTCCTCTTGTGTCATACCTCGAGATATAGATATTCTTTTTACTATGCTACTCTCTTTTGCATCATATATGAATTCATCAGACCCTGGATCCCACCTAAAAACAGTTTGATATATAGGTTCTCCTTTTTTCAAATCCATTCCAGTTATTTCAACAACTTCTTTTACTCTTCTGATTGCTTTTCCTTCTATTTTTGCATGAGTTAATAAGAAACAAATATTTAATGATTGAAGAAGTGCTGGAGAGAGACTAATGGGCCTTGTGGTAAGCCTATTGATTAAAGCTTCCATTGAATCGGCATGTATTGTCCCCATACCAGGGTGCCCTGTAGCCATACCCGTAAACATAACGTTAGCTTCAGCCCCTCTAATTTCACCAACTACTAGGTAATCAGGCCTTTGCCTTAATGCTGCCCTTAGTAAGTCGAACATGTCAACCTCTCCCTGCTTCTTTCCTTCAGAAGTAGAGGCGCCAAATCCAGATCTAGTGACTGCAGGCAACCAATGTTCTTGGGGGAGATTTAACTCTTGAGTGTCCTCAATTGTTACTATTTTTGCTTCTGGTGGCAAAAATATAGCAAGGGCGTTTAACATAGAAGTTTTACCTGTTGCTGTCCCTCCAGAGATAATTGTGGAAGCTGTATAAGAGTGTTCAAGCGCCAACCACATATATGCAAATATTCTTGGTGGACAGGACTTGTAATTAATCAATTGCACGGGTGTCATTGGATCTGTTTTAAATCTTCTAATAGTAAAAGTAGGACCGTGTTGCGTGACTTCTCTTCCAAATGTGGCCTGGACCCTTGAGTTATTTGGCAATCTTCCATCGAGTAAAGGTTCTGCAACTGAGATATGCCTATTACATCTTTGTGCCATCTTAATGATTATGCTGTTGGCATCGTCATCTGATTTGAAAACGATATTCGAAGGGAGAGATCCATATTTTGCATGATAAACATAAATTGGGATTCCTGTTCCATCGCAACTTATATCTTCTATTAAAACATCATGAAATAAAGGTTCTATTGAGCCAAGCCCAATATAATTTCTTCTTAAATAATACATGATTTTTTCAAAAGCGTCAGGGGATAACTTGAGATTTAATTCATCAACAACTTCCAAAGCCTTGTTTTCCAAATAATCAACTAATTCGCTCTTTTCTTGAAGACTTTTGAAATCTACTTCGAGTTCTTCTTGAATTATCCCTTGAATGGTCATAAGCCTAGTTTTTTCATCTTCAGAGAGCTCAGGTTCTTCAATTAAATATACCAGTTTAGTTATTTTTTCATCCCATTTAATCCTTGCATAAGCATATGGCTCTATCAAAGGGTATCTTTCATTAAAACCCGTATAATCTTGAGTTTTCCATTTCTGAGGGATGACGAGTATATCTTGATCCTTCATTATTACCCTCTTTTCTTCTTCCATTGAGGGGAGTCTACCACCTTGGATAGTAACAGGACCAGATATGACAAAAGTTGCACTGCCTACTGTTGATGCGACTTCTTTTGCAACGTGAGCTGTGACTTCACTTTTTATTTTTTCAGATATTTCCTTCTTTGTTTCACTTAAAATATCTTCTGAGGACGAAATTGCTCCAAATCCACCTAATGTTGCGCCTTCTTTCTTTAAAAAGTCAACTTCACTCTTTTTCTTGAGCTTCTCATAATTAGATTTTGGTTCACTATCTAATAAAATGTCAGATTCTTTGAGTTTTTTTATTAATTTGAGAGCCCCTCTTTTTCTCATAACTCATTCCTCTATTATTAGTTTCTATTAATGCATATAAATAGTTATCGGTATTGGAAGATAATTTTAAATTATTGATAAACTTTAAAGTTATAATACTGGCTTGTTTCTTTTTTTATGCCGTCAATCTCAAATGAATATGTAAATACAAGCAGGTAATCGCCTGGCCTTTTTACATTATATCTGTATGTGGATAACAAAGTAGTAAATTCTTCGATATTAGATCTTCCTGACCGCTCTAGGATTGGGGTGTATTGGTAATATGGAACTCTTTTAAGTAAAACTCTTGCAGGTTCGTCTTTGTGGTATGGAATTATAGATATTACTTTGAATCCAACTCCTCCACAATAGAATACATCATTTTCTAAAATTTTATTAGACCCATTCACATAAATATATCCTTCACCGTCATCGATAGTTCCGTTCTTGTTTTCATCTATCCTGATTTTTATATATTTGTTTAAAGTGTTTATTTCTTCAAATAATGTTCTTGTATCGCTAAGCCATATATATTGATTTTGCGCAGGATAATACATATCATATTCAAAAAAGTTTTCGCTGTTAATGGATGAGAAGCATGCGAGTATCCCATCGTCTGTTATTACCGCTCCATTGGTATCACTTGAAAAAGAAGGGCTTTTGGATTCAATTATTATTTTCTCAGTTGTATCATTATAGCTATACTTCCATGTATTGACCACTTTGTATTCTTCTTGATTCCATCCGTAAAAAAGTCTTGTTTTTCCAATGGGAAATTGTTTCATTTCTGGAGTCATATCAAAATACTTAAAATAAACGTGCCATTTACCGTCTTTATTTAAGAAAGTAACACCATCCAATACTAGAACGTAATTACCTAATACCACTGGGTCTCCAATTTCTAAGGATATATCTTCTCCTGAGAGGGTTTCAAGAGTTATTTGATATGGATCAATATTTCCAAATTCATCTCTAACCAAACGAAGTTCATATGTACTACTACTTAATTTAAATTCTCCATAATCCGGTTTTCCTGGAACATCAATCTTAGAATCTAAAGTATCAGTACTCCTCCTAAGAAAACTCACTAGATTATTAGAGATACTCCTGACAATATATTCTTCTCCTCTCAAATTAAATTCAAATCCTTCTTCAATCGGATAAGCAGGAACACATACTAGATTTCCTAATGAATCTCTTCTGCATCTTTGAATATCAATAAGTGATTCATTAGTTCCATCCAATTCATAAATCCCTTCTATTTTTCTAGTTAGCGTATTTATTTTTACTTTATATCTAGAACCCTCTGATTCAAAGATTCCTTCATCAAGGACTAAATAAACATTAATTATTTCCCACATCTTTATTGAACTTCCAAGTTTTTTTGAGCCATTGATATCCTTGTCTGTAATAGGGCTTTCAAGGTCATTATGGATAGAAGAAGAAACAATGACTGTATCCCCTGTTACAATCTCTGTAGTTCTGATGCCATTCTCTTTAATTGCCAATACATCTATTAGCCCATATCTTAATCCTGGCGCTTCGTTAGGATCAAATGATTGTTTTCTTTTCTCAGTTTCCTGAAGAGAAACTTGTATGTTGAATATTGTATATTTGACATAGTCATCCTTTTGCCCATTTGGGACATAATTAATATCTGTGATTTTAATTAGGTAATTATCTAATAAGAAGACATTTCCCTCATAAAATTTAGAAACGCCGTCGACATTGATTTGATTCCCATTCTGGTCTAGAATATTTACATAGTTACTTCCATCATTTCCTATATTAAGAGAATAGTTTTCTAAGAAAGGTGCTCTGTTTTCAATATTATTCATTCCTGCATATGTAGTTCTATACTCTCCCAAAGTGTATGCTCTATTACTATATACTATTCTTGAACCAGACGAATAATTCCCTTCCTTGTATATTATTTGTCCATTCCCATGAATTACATAAGGATTTAGAGGTGTAGCATCAACTAATTTATTTAATGGTGCGACTTCAAACTCTCCTATGTCTGAACTCATCAGATATCTTTTAGGAGAATCTGAAATTTTTCTCGTATCAACTAATATTTTTCTATTGAAATTCCCAACTTCAAATATTGAAGGCCCAATAAATAAAACATCATCATCGAAAGTTATGCTACTTGATTTAGTTACTTCTATACCAACATCAAGCCTTGAGAGGTAGTAATTCAATTCTTTTTCTTCGATTGCATAATGTGCAGAATATATACCTGCAAATGCATTATGTATTGAATCAAGTTTTCCAGTTCTATATATTTCCTCGAATGCATTTTTAGAAGTATCTCTAAAAGAACTTTCAATATAGCTAGAGATAAAAGGGATATCCGAATATCTTATGTCTTCTACAGACTGCGATACTTGCTTGTAGGATAAAAGTGAATATTGAATAGCTAAAAGAGATATAACCACAAGGATTGCAGCAAAGATAAAAAATTGGGATTTATTGTTCAAAATTTCTCCCTCCCCATTATTAAAGATACATAATAGGCCCGAACATTGCCGCTAGTGTCAATAGTAGAAACAATTCTTTTGGCAGAAATAATTGAATCCATCTCTCCAGGTTTTTCTAGGATAATTATATCCTCCTTATAAGGGATAATGTTGATAATTATATGGCCATTATTATTAATCCCATTATATGACAAAGTTTTAATGTTCCCTGAATAATCTCCAAAAACGGTCCAGTCTCCTTGTCTTAAGCCTTTAGTATAAGTGGAAAATTGGTTTGGCTCGCCGATTTTCTTTTCAATGTCAAGTGTATCTGCACTAACACTGTCATGAGCAGTGAATCTAAAAGTATCCTTAAAGATATTGACTGTTTTTGTAGTTCCAATTAGATCAATGTACATTGTTTCATCAAGTAATACAAAGGATATAGAATTACCATCTCTTGCAATGTTCGATATCTGATAAGTATACTCATAAGTGGCACCGCCATAATACGATGAAAAAGAAACTAAATCACCTACCTTTAGAGGAGTTTTACTTGAAAGTTTTGTCGTTGAAGTAGAAAAATCTATAGGATTTGAAGGGTCTCCTCTCTCAAGTTTTAAATACACTGTATCGTATCCTGGAATCTCATCGATTAGGTCAACTATTAACAAACCATATATCGTTACACTACCCCCATCGGGGAAATATATTGTGTAATCCCCTGGCCATCCTGTTTGCGTTTCATGGAACTTCCAAATAGCACTGTCGTTTTTTAGAGTATCAACTTTGTAGCCATTTGTAAGAAATCCGGGCTTGATAGTATCTTCACTGGCTTCGCCGTGCGTGCCTATATATACTATATTTGAAATTTCAAAGATATTAAATTTGTAAGCATAGCCTGATGGTATAAGAGACCTTAGTTTCGTTTCAAGGGCATTGAACTCTCGATTTGTGATATAATAACCAAGTTCACTTTGATTGTTGATTACTCCTTTTTCTAATATTACTAAAACATCTTCTGCAGAATTTCTTGCATTAATTACCTCCCACGAGGGATTTGAAGAAAATGTTGTCCCTGCATCACTTAGTATAAATGAAACGCCCAGTATCATTATAACTGCTGCAATTATGGCCTCAAATGTTCTCATTACAGATTTGTTATTCATGAACATAATCTATTTCCCTCCCACATAATCAGAGTAAGTCTCTTTTCGGATAAGTATCCAAATTCTTCCACTAAGACAAGTCTAGATATGACAAGAACTATATTTGAATAACTTCTATTTGCACCCAGAATAATATCAGCTGCGTCAATATTCAGAATCTGTGCTCCATCTCCTGATTTAAAGATGTCTGTAACTATATAACTTCTAGAATCAAGTATGAAATTATCACCCTTAATAAATCCTGGTTTTGGATCATTGTTTTCATCACGACCATAGATCTCATTGATTATTTCGTCTTGGAAATCTTTGTTCATATTTACGTCTATGAAAAGATGATCATATTCTCCGTCCTGATCTTTATCCACAATTAAAAACTCATAGTATCTAATTCCTAAAGGCGTAGGTTCAGTATTAAAATGTGGCGGATATGTGCCATCAGGAAGTGTATAATTGTAATCATCCTTGTCCCTCTGCGTCATTATAGCTATAGTACTAACTTCTGTATGGGTAGAAGATATCACTATCTGAAGATCATAAACAGATCTTTTATTTGAATAATCTAATAGTCCAAGTTTTCTTAATAGTGAAATATAACTATTAGTTGAAGTTTCAAGAGGGCATATTGGATATCTAGAAGTATCTTCATTTGCTACAAAGTCAACCATTTTGTCGTAGGATAACACATGATTTCTTGAAACAAGACCATAAGTTGGGTCAGACATTATTTTTTCTATAGAAGTAATTGCAGTTAGTTGGACATCCACATATTCAGTTTTTTCAAGATAAGGATTCAATGAGTTTGCAGCAATATATACTACATAAAGAAAAGCTATGGTAAATATCCCAAGGGCTATTATATTGTCAATTATATCCTGCCCTTTCCTAGATTTTTTAAATTTAAAGAAGATTTTTATTTTTAACCCTCCTGTGGGTTGGGCGACAAATAAGCGCCATAGCTAGTTATAACAACATATTTATTTTTTGAAGAACTTGAGATTGTTCCATATATACTCATTCCCCTAAGTTCTTTAATGTATTTAACGTCTGCATTATAAGGATCATAAATAGTTAAATGAGTTCCAGTTCCTTCAATAATATATTCTCTTGACCCAATAGTATTTGGTAAATCTAGATTCACCCATATACCTTCTTCAATTTGGATGTTCTTTGTTGGCGCAGAGGTATATGCCATAATATTATTGAACAGTCTTATCATGCCTCTATCAATAAAACTAATTATAAAATTGTTATCAATTATGTTCCCATAAATAGATTCAATGCCATATGTAGTTTCTATTGGCCTTCCTTCATAAGTATTCATATTAAATTTTGTAAGATCTTTTTCATAAAGAACTCTCTCATCGGAAAACAAATTATTTCTATTGGTATCTATCGTTATCCATTTCTCAGACATATATGTCTTGAAATTATTTGAAGCTCCAATTGTAAACTTAGATAGTAATCTAAATTTATCATCATAAGGGTCTGTAGGATTTCCAAATTCAATTGCTTCAAGTTCAGAAAAAGTATAAGATATTGGGTTAAGATTAGTTAATGTATTTGCTGTTCCATTAAGGTCGTGTCTGTTAAAATTCCAGCGTGTGTAATTATTTCCTGCACCTAGTGCGATTAATCTTCCATCAAAAGTCATGAACACTATTTCTGATCTCCCATCATTATTTATGTCATCTACGATAACTGAAGAACGTATAGGGCTTGGATTTAGAGGGGCGTATTTCCAGTTATTCACAATGGCATTCTGACTATTCTGATCTGTATCTCTGTAAGAATGACAGTATAAATCTCCTGCTTCGTTTCCTATTAATATATCTGAAAAAAAGGAATCATCTTCTCTGACATATGTAGAATAATTATTTATTTCGACAATTGCAGGGGTTGCATAGGTATGATTATTCTGAGGAATTGACCCCCATCCACCATTTATTGCTTCATCTTTAATTATGTGGGTAAAATCTAAATGTGCAACTTTTATGTTTGATCCTACTGGAACAAATACTTGAGGGCCTCTATGAGATTGACCTTCAGGCGAATGTATTACAGGATGCCCCCCAATTATTTCATTAGCATTTGAATTTATTCTAGTTGGATCATTAGCATTTGTAATAATTGGTCGGGAGATGGGTGTTCCGTTACTTCCGTCCAACATTACTGTGTCGATAAAGTTTTGATTATTTCTAGTGCGAACAATAGAGATTATAATATCTTCATAATCATTTTTATAGTCTGTCTGTACAATTGCGGGAGATGAACAAATATAAGACAAAGGCATTTGGGGATTTGGTATAACACTAGGAACTCCTAGTGATGTGCTCCAATCTGGACTATTGTTTAAATAATAAATCTCTGAAGAATTCCTTTTTCCAAAATAAACTCTGACGACTCCATCAATAGCTCCCCATACAACATCAAGTTCTCCGTCACCTTTAGAATCCAAATTACCGCCCCCATTGAAATAGCCTACGGCTGGTGAAGAGTTAGGAATCATAAATTCAAGCGACCCGGATACATTTCTCCCAAAGAAACGTGCGTCATAAGGAGGATTAGCTACCGTTACCGAATGTTTCAACAAAAGTGATCTTGGATCAAGTGGATTAATACCACTAAATATTTCTTTTCCGCTGAAAACATATAGAGTACTTGTAATTGTAGGATTATTTGTAAATGATTTAGTATTTGCATTATACCGTAAATCGGCTATTTTTGTATCAATAAGTATAATATCTTTATATCCATCTTGATTAATATCTGCTAAAATTGGTGAAGACATTAATGCTCCATCTATCTCCAAGCTCCACAATAACAATCCATCTTGTCCCCTTAGTATAGAAACGGTGGAAGGTAAAGTATCAATTTCCATTCTATTGTTATTTCGAGTAAAAGTAGCTTGTATTGTTGCACCACCCACAACAATCTCAAAATCGTTATCACCATTAATATCTCCAATTGTAGGAGATCCAGCTATTCCTGCATAATTATAATAAGTATTTCCAGATCTAGATGGATTATTTATTGTAACAACAGGTTTTTTCCAAAGTATACTGCCATCAGAACCTTTTATTGCAGTTACATTTCCATCTCTTAAACCGATTAGAACATCTATAATACCATTATTATCAACATCAGCACTTGAAGGGGAAGAAACATTCATAAAAATAGGATATTTATCTAGCGCTATATCGTAGTTATCATTATACTTGGGTTTTTTGAAAGCATACTGATTATCCAATTGAGGTGACCATTTTGGTATCGGTGAAGAAAGTTTTTCCCTATAATCTGGTGTTGGTTTATCTCCATTTTTTTCTATATCAAAATAGATATAATAATATCTTATTTGTCCAGGAGAAGTATTAGAATCTGAGATGCCTTGTGTTTGTTCTGATACCCCTAAAGAGAAATACACATAGAATGGCGGATATTCTTGCCAAAACAATACATCTTCGTTGGGATACCTTCTTTCATAAAGCCTAAAAATTACATTCTGGTACCACGTATAAATTTGATTATCTGGAACACTCATTTTTAATCTTATTTTATTTTCACCTTTATGGAAATACTTTTGAGGTAAGACCACACTGTATTTGGCATATCCTTTAGATACACCATCATAAGGGTCCCAATATCCAGGGATATTTGTTGGATATGCTGGTAAAGGAGACAAATGCTCCAATAATTCCCTAACAGGTATATCATTTATAGTAATATTAAAATCTGTGTCACTTCCTCGATTATTAATATCGTAAGGTGACCCAAAAGGTTCATCTTTATGCTGAGCTCCAACAGGAATTTCTATCTCTAATCTTAAATCTTTTGAATCTTCTAATTCAAAAAAAATGGTATGCTCGTGAAATTCTTTTGGTACAGCTCTGTAACCCGATTCCTCAAGGTTAGGCCTAAATGGGTAACTTTGACTAGATATCTCGATTGCATTTCCACATATCCCCCTAACTGGATCTGCACCTATAAGTTCAACTACCCGAATAGAGTCAAAATTAATACTAGTATCCTCAAGGTCTAAAAAACCCTCTTTGGCAAGTTTATTAATATCAAAAGTCGGATCAATTATTATTTTAACTGGCTCATTTACTCGGGTAATTGTTGTAGAATTAACTGCCACAAGTTTTCTAAAATGCCAATCAGGCGGATTGCCAAGTTCACCAGGGTCCCACCATGGACACACACTAAAGGTATTATCCACAATAGAGTGAATATCTATTGGAACAGTTGTTGTAACTACCTTGCCTGCTCCCCAAGTTGAAAGAATAAGGGAAGGATTGTTATTGAGGTATGGCGCATATGGTACCTCTCTCAATAAAATTTCATTTGCTGGCCCATCAACAAAAGGATCGAGTATTGTTGCATTTGCAGAATAATAACTTCCCGCAATTTCATAAGGTTCTAAGTTCTGGGTAATATTGTGTTGTTTTGAAACTCCAATGGTATCATATTTACCTTTGTCGAATGTAATGTTGATTGGAAGAAAATCATATTTCTTTTTTGAAGTTGGACTTTGTGAAAGCATTATTAATGAACCACCACTTTTTATATAGTCATTTAAGATGTCCTTAGTAGGACTTTCAGACAATGACTCAATCATATCAGAATTAGAAGGGATGAAAATATTAGTATAATAATTAATGTATCTATTATCAATCCCATTTTTTTTGGTGTTGACTATAAAATAGTTTGAAGGATAAACTGAATAAGTATTCTCCCCGCTATTATAGTATTCGCTCCAATAACTTTTAGGGTATTCTAAAAGAAAACAGGACTTTGCCAGAGATTCAGGTGGTTGACCTGCATCTCCAATTACTGCAGATTTGAATGTGGGGGTCAAATGAACTATGTATTCCTGACTTCTTCCTGATACCATCGGTTCAATCTTATATAAAAAGAAATCACCTATTATATTTTTGTCTTTTAATGCAGGAATTGTTGGATTGGAGTATATATTATAACTGCCATCAAGATAAAATCTTGTATTTAAGTATACGTTCTTTGTGTCTTTAATTTCTGCCAATATGTCTTTTGAAGACAAGGATAATAGATTGGGTTTTGAAGTATTATATTCAATTCTAAAAAATTCGTTTTCTCCAATATATTCTTGGCCATCATATGCTAAAGGTATAACCATATTTGTTTGAACAAGCGTTCTTTCAATCCAAGCAATTTCGTTGTGGGCTACCGTATTTTCTATATATGTAGCTATATTTTGAAAACTTTTTTCATCTATACTTTCTGAATAACTTTGAGAAAAATCTTCAGATGTTCTCCAAAAGAATACAACAGTTGCCAGCAATATGGCAATTAACATTATGGCCATGACTACATGCATTTGGGATTTTTTAGAGTTAATAAAATTATTATTGAATATACATCTTTTTTTCATGTGCACATCTCAATCAATTAATAACTCATGGCCGCATGCATATACAATAATATTCTGTTGTAATCTTCTTGCATCGCCAGAATAAACTTCATTTGGATGCATATTTTTACCGTATGTAGCATTTCTATTATTTTTATACCTATCTAAGTCCAAAGTTGTGACTACAATTGTAGATTCAAGACTATTAAAGATATTTCTTCGCTCTTTTACTAAAAGGACAGGACCTCCTGCTGCTTGAGGCGCGAAAATAGTTCCTCCAGAGTATGTCTTGTTAGATGATATCGGTACTGTTAATGGATCTCCCTTCTCTTGATATATCTTCTCAAAAGTTTTTAGACTGATTATGACATTATTATTTGTCCACCCAGTATCAGTTATATCAAAATAATTATGAGTGCACATTGCAAATTCATTGTACATTCTATTTACAATTGGGCTTTCTAAAGAAGATTTCTGTAAGTTATATTGTCGATTAGATAGTCCAAGATTCATGTCTAGGGTAAGCCAAGTATTCTGTTGAAATGGCTTTCCTGGTGGCCATACAGACCCAGGTCGACCTTCAATATCAAACTTAAATACACTAGGAATTCTTCCGTGGTCCCATTCAATTCTATTATCGTCCTTGTCTATGTAAAGGCCACCTGACCACTGATCCATTTCGATAGTGTTACCATGTTTTATTTTTTGCCATGCTGTGTACATTACAGGAATATTTCTATGTGCATCATTCACTTGCCCGTAAATCTTATAGTTCAATCCAACTGGTTCGTTTGATACCCTTCCGATAGACAAATCTTGTCCTTGGAATGTTGGAAGCCACGAGTATTTCCCATAATAGTATGTATTTGGTGAAGAAACATATTTTTGTTTTGAAGTTATTAGATACGTTTCATAAGTAGATTGCCAATCTTCACTATTTACTGCAGTAATAAATACTTTATTATTAAGGTCTCCTGCATATTCAGGGACTGTGAAAGTTACTTGATTCAAGTTTTTAAAGTTATACGTAAATAAGTTACTCCCTGTGCATCCACCAACTATATGATCAACTGTGATAGAAGGTGGGTCACCTGCTAAAGAATCATCTGTTCTTACAAGCTTTGACTTTCCTGCAACTCCGTCGGATACATATTTAATATATCCAAGTTTTCCTATAGAGATATTTATTTCTTTTATTGCGTCATATGTATCAGGATTGTCTGAACATTGAGTTACATCGAAGCTTAATCTTACAATATAAGGATCTCCATTTTCATCTTTTTCTGCGGCTCTATTATCTAAAGACAAATTATTTATATCTGGCACTTGTGAACTTGTGATATAATACCAACTGTCAGAAGTTTTATTCCCAAGTTTATCAGATGCCTCGACTGAAACATTAATTTTTTTAGTATTCTCCCAAGCCCATGTCGGTTGATACGTTACTGTATACCCATACCCATCCATAGTTGCACCAATAACAAGATTATCAGTTACGTCTAGATTAATAACACTCACATTATCATTAGATTGTCCTAATATAAACATCCTAATTGAGTTTCTATCAACTCCGGCATATTCATCTGTTATTGTTACTGAAATAGGGTCCGTAGGAAGTGCTGGTGCATTATTTGCAGGGGATGGATTCGATATGGAAGGCCCAGAATTTTTAACCCGGATTATATCATTTGCTGTTGCCGCAAGACTTACATTTCCTGCCAAATCTGTCATTATTATCTCAATATCGTAAAGCCCATCGGAAACTGTATTTGGTATATCAATTATACCCATTATTATATGAGTTCCCCCCGCTTGAACAGAATCAACGTTTGGATCTTTTATGGCAGTTGAAGTTTGCCCCAAAAAAGTTCCGCCATTTAATAATTTGATTGTGTATGAAGCTGGATATTTTTCAGTATATGTAAAGGTGACATATGCTTTACCTCCGGTTTTTACATTTTGAGGATTTCCTATGGTAGGATCAAGTATACTAATTGAAGGAGGTGTATTATCAAGAACTAACCACCTAGTTACAACCGTATTATTTTCGTCTCCATCAGGAAAACCATCAGCTTTCAATTCGATTATATTTAATCCATTATCTAAACTTACCCCTACAAAATTAAAATTTGGACCAGCTGTTGAAAATACAGGGCTACCATTTATATCAAGATATATAGTTCTATCTGTCGATGTAGTTCCTGAAATTGTTTTTGAAGGATTATTTGTAAATGTCAAAAATGGTTGAGGGTCATTAATATTCAAATTTGGTCCAGGCATTTTAATATCAAAACTCCAAGGAAAAACTAAAAAGTTGCCCAGATCATCTTCAATATACACTGAAGCTGTGTGGCTACCATTGGCTTCATCAGATAGAGGGGTATACGAAATCATACTACTTCCAGAAACATTTGCATTGGTATTGACCCCATCAAGATACAATCTAGATCCGCGTATTCCTGCGCCATCATCATTATAATCTACCCTAATCTCAGGAGTGCCAGTAGTTATTGTTCCTTGAGGGATATATTGATCGGAAATATCTGGTGGAGATGTATCCTTTATTATTACAATATTTAGAGGTGGAGATGGGTTTTGAGCTTTATCATATGTTATTACAGAATAATTAAATGAATAATCGGATAAAGTTAAATAATGATAATAAGAGTGAGGATCGTTTCTCAACGGATTGCCTTCATAGCTCAAGACTTGATCGTTATAAGTTGACCTATCAATTCCGCTTGAATCATCTGAAACTGAATAAGTCAGTTTAGTATAAGGACTTGTTGTTGGAGATAGTATTGAAGATGTCAATAGCGAAGAATTTGCCGGAGAAGTATCTATTTTCAGTTCAAATTGATATGTTGAGAGTGTATCAGAAGGATTAAAAACATTCCCATATTCATCAGTTGATTCAACTGAAACTTGATAAATTCCTTCTGATAAGCCCCCCTGAAGTATCAACTCTGCTGAATAAGTACTATCCCCTGAAATCCTATCCGGTGCACGTCCATCATCAAACAAAAATGTTCCTGCAACGATATCATCGTCTTTTTTAACATTAGCTCCGGCATGGATAATACTACTCGTATCTTTTATATTGGAATATAGATTTACCTTTCCCCCATCACCATTAATCCATACATACGGATGTTGAACTAATGGAGCGCCTACACTCTGACCATCTGGAACAATGTTAACATTTGTTACCCTTGGGGGAGTAAGGTCATTTACAAGAGAAGGATAAGGGAAATAGTTCAGACTATCTGGATCAACTCCATCAACAATAGAAAATTGACCAAAAGTGATAAGGCCCCTAGAATAATCTACTCCCTTGAAAGATAATCTGTTAAGGGCCAAGAAATTTGACAAATCGCCCCTATAAGCATTAAGTTTTGGCAATAAGTTGGAATCATTGGTTGCACCTGAGCTTACAACTATAAGCGAAAAGTCCCTATAATTTAATATATCTGGGTTACCGTCGATCATTGCTATATCTCTAAATTTAGTTGAATCCAATGGACTGTAATCAGAAGGGCTTTTTCTTTTGGTAGGATCTAAGAGCCAAGAGATGGGGTAAATCCTAACATTGTTTCCTGTATCTATATAATTTATTGGACTTCCATCACTATTTTGTAGTCCGAGGCCATTTGGATATGTATTTTCATCAAAACCCCCATATACAACAAAATAACTACAGTGATAGTTACTTGTAGACGAACTATCGAAAGCATCCATTACATCATAAAGAAGATAGTCTAAATCATTATTTAACCGATAATCCTCTCCAGAAATTGTTCCACCTGTATATAGAATTACTGCAATTGGTACTGATTCAAATATGTCCTGTTTTGTTAATTTGTACATAGGGATGTTAAAGAAGTCGTTATCGTCATAATAAATTTCAAAATCATTTTTTGGAGTTGCAATGAGATCATACATATTTACTTCCCACGGCCCAGAATTTAGGATAAAACCTTTTTCATATTGATTAGTATTTACATACTTATCAACTTCAATTTCCTTCATCACATAAGAAGATAAATTGACACAGACATACAATTTCAAATCGTTGGGACCGTCAGATTTAGGAAGTTTTACTGCATATCTCCCTTGAGAACTAGTTCTTGTAATAGCAATTGTCTCAAGCTTATCATTAATAAAAACAATTTCGGCATTAGCAAGAGGCGGGTCAATAGTATCACCTGTAGTATTCATTATAGGGTTGCTCTCTGTTGTTTGACCTTCGGTATTATCATAAACATATCCCTGCAAAGTCCAAGTATCCCCAGTTACAGGAATTTCTGGAGAAAGACTTAGAAGGACATCATTTGCACCTTCATTCTTTATATAAATTCTATACTGTCCAAAGTTCAACACTTCAAATCGAGAGAGAATATCTATTTCTCCACCGTATTGAAGTTTAATATTAATACTTCTTCCATTAAAATAAGTATCCATTCCCATTTGTTGGGGAGCAATTTCAATTCCAGGTGCGTCCATATAAAACCAAACTGTATCATCGTTCTGGTCAACGCTGATGTTTCCCTTGTCAAAATTAATGTCAATATAACGCTGAGCTCCTTCTCCTTCAAATCTGACTTCTCTAATCTTTTTATCAAGTTCTAAAAGAGCATTCTGCATTGAAGTAATCCTTGACACATCTCTTGACCTTTCAATTTGGGGTCCAGCAAAACGGTATGCGGCAAAAACAGCTGCGACTGTAATAGCTAGAATTAACATTACTGTAATTACTTCTACTTGGGCTTTTTTTGATACTGGCCCTCTTTTTCTTATTAGCTTAAAACTCATAGGAATACCTTGAGTATATAATAAAAATAATAAAAGATTATTTAATAGTTATCCTTTGATTTGCGAATATCTCAAAGATCATATCACTATCTTCTTTCTTGAAAACTCTGTCCCCATAACTATTGCAAGGGCAGAAGAGAATATTAGTATCAGTGAAAGTCCTAGATCAAGAGTTATACCAAGGTCTGGTAAAGGAAGCCCTTGAAGCCCTTTGAAAACTAGGAACAGTATTCCTGAAACAAGCCACAGTGCACCTACTACATAGAATACACCATTATCGCTTCCCTTTGAACCTGAAGGTGTTCTTGCTTTCATTCCAAATAGTATGGGCGGTATACCTGTAACCATCATTACTATATAGAATATTAAACCCATAAACCCAGTTCTCAAAATATTGAATACCGAAGAAATTGGATTGTTTGTTGGGAGCATCCCCATATTATTGAACAAAAATAGTACGGCAAATACCAACCAAAATATACCAAGAATGTAAAGAGTTATGGGAGCAAATATAGATCCTGAGGATTTTGTTTTTGTGCTACCTCCCTTTATATCCTTCATAAGCTCTTTTGTATCAATTCCAAGTTCCTGGGCCTCCCTTAAGATATCTTCCATAGAGGGCTCGTCGTCTATTAGCCCTGTTTCCATTTTAGGTTCCATACCCTTTTTTGAAAAAATGGTTTCTATCCTTTCTTCAGGAAGTACTTGGTTTACCTTTCTTAGGAATTCACTTTCAGAAAATTCACCTAGCGTTTCATCAATCAGGGCTTCATGCTTCTCCCTGCTTGAAGGCTCTTTTTTCTCCTCTGTTATCTTTCTCTCAAACCGCTCTTCCGGTTCATATTGCATCTTTTTTAGTGGCTCCTGTTTTGTTGAATAAGTCTGACCCATCGTCTTAAAGGTTTTCTCCATCTCCTGAAGCTTTTCTGTGTTCATCCTGATTGACTCAGCTACCTGCTCCATTGTTGTGGCAACTTTTGATAGCGAGTCCATCAATTTGTCCTCTTCGCCTTCTGCACCTTCGACCACCATGCTTGATTCCAAGAGATTTATCAGCTTCTCAAGTTTTCCGACAATGGGGTCTTCATAGACCCCTCCTTCCTCAACTGCCGCCGCACTTAATATTTCTTTTATCTCGTCGAGCTTTGTGACAATCTCCTTTGATTCTACCGGAGCGCCACTGTATCCCATTCGAGGCATGATCTGCATGAAGGTATCAAGTTGTTGCTTAAGCTTGACATACTCCATTTTGAGGTCATCATAATCATTGCCAACCATTCTATCATCTCATTAATGCTAATATACATTATAACTTATAAATTTTACTATTTAAAGGTTTTCTATGAAAAAATGTATATTTCTAAATATTGCTTACCGATTTTCATTTTTTAATAGTAGTTACCTTTTTATGGTATTTTCAGGTAATACTTTCGAATGAAGGAGAGTATACACCAGGTCCTTGAAAAAGGTGAGAGAAAGAACATAGAGTTCAAGTCAGCGCTAGGAGATGAGCACCTCTTAAAGGACAGAAGGGAGAGGTTGTCCGCCCAGATGAAGTACAGATTAAAAACAGGCGGTGGAAAGGCCTACTATATAATAGGTGTATCAGATGATGGTGATGTTGTCTGTCAATCTCAAGAAGAGTTTGAAAAAACACTTGACGTTATAAAGCGACTTGCCGAGGGAATAGGTGCTAAGATAACTGACATAGAAAGATATAATGAAAATGGCTTTTATGCGAGGGTCACAATTGAAGAAGCAAATTCTGAAAAAGGCATAAAAGAGCACATCACTATAGGCACTATCGGCCATGTCGATCATGGAAAATCGACACTCATCGGTACTCTACTTACAGGCATGGAAGATGATGGCGTTGGAAAGACCAGAATATTTCTTGATTTTCTCCCGCATGAAATAGAAAGAGGGTTGACTGCTGAGATCACACATTCTGTGTTTGGATTTAAAGGCGATGAAAGAATATACCTAAAAAATCCCCTTAACAAAAAAGAAGTGGCCGACCTAATTGATAGGTCAACAAAGATTATTTCATTTGTTGATTGCCCAGGTCATGCACCATGGCTTAGGACTACTGTCAGAGGGATCCTCGGGCAGAGGGTAGATTATGTGCTTTTGATAGTTGCATCAGATGACGGAGTAACACCAATAACAAAGGAGCACCTTGGAATTGCTCTCGCAATGGATATCCCTCTTATCATAGTAATAACAAAGATAGACAAAGTTTCCTATGAAGATGCAAAACAAGTTATATCAGATGTCTCGGCACTTTTGAGAAGAGTTGGGAAAGTTCCCCTTACTGTTAAGGACAAAGAAACTGCGCAGAATATTTCAAAGAAGGTATCCGAAAGATTTTTGATCCCCATAATAAAAGCTTCTTCAATTACCTTAGAAGGTCTTGATATACTAAATGAACTATTTTTGAATCTCCCAGAAAAAACAAATGATGAGCTCTACAAAAAACCGTTTTTGATGTACATTGATAAAGTTTACAAAGTTAGAGGTGCAGGAACTGTTGTTAGTGGAAGGGTCAAGCAAGGCATTGTGAAAAAAGGCCAGGAGCTTCTTTTAGGGCCAATAAACGATAGATATGAAACGGTGTCATGCCAGTCAATAAAACAGCACCATCTTGTTCAAGCTAAGGGTGAAGTCGGTGACATCCTTGGCATAGCTATTAAAGGTGTAGATGCCGACCTCATAAAAAGAGGGATGGTAATAAAGGATGAAAACGGCGAAAGTAAATCTGTGAGAGAGTTCTTAGCCGAAGTGTTCATACTAAATCACCCAACAAGGATAAAAGAAGGTTACGAGCCGATAATACATCTTGAGACGGTATCTGAAACAGTCACTTTTGAAAAGATTTACAATCAGGAGTATCTGTCTACAGGAGACAGGGCTTTAATAAAAATGAAATTTAAATATAATAGTTATTATCTTAGCGAGGGTGACAAGTTTATTTTCAGGGAAGCGAAATCAAAGGGAATAGGCGGAATAAAAAAAGTATTATGAAGATACCTCTATGAATGATTTAAGTTCTACCTCTGTTTTAATTGAGTTCCCAATGAAGCATCTTTCTTTTGCAAGTTTTATAGCTTCTTCAGCCCTTGGGATATCTTCCTTTGTAGCAACTGTTACATGGACATTTAGTACTATCTTGGTAAAAACATAACCAGTTTCTGTCTTTTCTAAAAATCCCTTTGCATCTGTTTTAAAACTTTTAAAGTTACAATTGACAAGCTTTGCCCTTGAAAGAAAAGTAGTAAATATACAAACATTCTCTGCTGCAACATAGAGATCTTCTGGTGTTATTATACCTTCATGCCCTTTAAATTCAGGCGGTGTTGCGATCTCTATTGTGGGCTTTCCTTCCCAGGATAAGTCTCCTATCTTTTCTTTCTTCCAGGTGACTGTATTTTCATAAGTATAGACATCATCTCCCATTAAATCACCAATTATTTTTAATACTTATTCATTATAAAAGTTGTGGTTTTAGAAAAAAGAATAGAAACAATTTGTAAATAAAATAAAAAAATTAACCTACAATAGTCTTCTGACGTCAGTTACTTCCACTTGAGTAACATTCGCTATACTTGTGAAGTTGTTTTCAAGTTCGTCAGTTCCGCCGGCCTGATCCTTGCCCAATAACATGACTTTCAAAGATACAAGACCAAATGCAATAGGAATTTCTTCAATTTTGTGAAGCTTCATATTGGAAGGTATTGCAGCCTCGATTGCCTTTTTCATTACCCCTATATCGACATCCGGGGAATCTGGCATAATCATTGCCGTGATACTTAAATTAAAATCAGCCATCAAAACACCTTTTATGGGCCTACAAACTCTCCACATTTGCACTGGTACTTATTTACAAGTACTCTGCATCTTTCGCATCTTATTACAATCTCATCACAAGAAGGGCAGGGAAACTGAACGGCCTGCTCATTTGAGGTAATCTCCCTCTTACATGATGTACATTTCATGATAATCCTCCTATCGGGTATCCTTGATGGGTTTATCTAGCTTTATTTTATATGTCTTTCCTTTCTTTTCTCGGAAGATAATTCCTCTTGATTCAAGGTCCATCACAAGCCTTGTGACCTTTGGTCTAGAAAAGTTAGTAGCATCCGGCAGTTTTTCCTGCCTGTCTTCACCATTCTTAAGTGCCTGGATAAGTTTCCTCTCATCTTCCGTTAAGACAAATACGGGAATAGAATTGTCTTTCTTAAACCTATAAATTAGTAATAGTGCCAGAGCTCCAGAAAATAATCCAGCTAGCATTGAAAGTATGTCTACCTTGAGATTCAATCCTTCCTCTTCAAGACCAATCACATCTGATGTATTAATATCTTTCCCAAGTCTTTCTACGGCTATTCCTTTCGACGTGAGACTTTTTACAACATTATCTGAAATCATCGGCCCTACTACATAGACTTTTCTGGCATTTATCATCTCAAGTGCCTCTATAGTTGAAGCGGTTAGTTCGTTTTCATTTGTGATTAGAATAGGAATCCCCCTCTTCATTGCAAATTTTGAAGCAATGAGGTATGATTCCTCTATATTTCCGTTGATAATTACAGATTCCCTTGAAGACTTCCATAAATCGATAGCAACACGTGCAGCTGTACCTGCCCTGTCCCAGTCCCATATCCTAGTCACCTCATATCCGATATTGGCTATGTCAAGTTCAATATTCTCTGAAATAGCGTCAGTTGTTCCACCTATAAGGAGAACTTTTCTTGCGCCTTCGTCATAAAAACCCATCAGCTCTCTTTTAGAAGACCCCGAGAGTGTCTTTGGGTCTGTCAGTAATATGGGGATTTTTTCCTTCTGCGAATAAGCTTGTGCTACTGTATAGTCAATTAAAATATCCCCCCTAACGACTATCACATCATAAGTAGATGCTTCTACCATACTTGAGCCCAGCATTGATGAAAACAATAAGAAAATGAGAAATACGGGCAATTTATGCATAATTGATAATTATGATTTTTCCTTAAAAGATTTCTGTAAGGATACCCATTCTAAGATTCCATCCTCAATTACAAAGGTTGCTTTACCGGCATTATACAAATAATGGAGGAACGCCTTTGTAGTTATTGTGACATAGATATACTTTGTAAAATCATAATTAATTGATAATTTAGCACTTATTTCACTTTTGATAATATCTTCACTTTTTTCCTCACTGATTATTTCTAAGATCATTTCTTCTAGGGTCTCAAGTTTTTTCCTGTTTTCAATAAGAGCCTTTTTAAATTCATCAGCGCCTCTTATTGGAAGCCCGTGCGCGGGAAGACAATATTCAATTTCGGAACTAGATAAGATTTTTAGATCCTCAAATTGAGCCTGTATATTTGTATAAAAAGGCATTTTATATATACCTAGGGAAGGAACTGAATAGAGGCAATCACCAGAAAATAGGACTCCTTTGTATAGTATGCCTATCCCACCGGGAGAGTGCCCAGACAAAGGGATAATCTCCATTTCTTCTCCGTTGATTTTCACCAATCCCTTATCCAACACACCATCGACATTAATTCCATTAAACTCCAGAGGAGTGTCAGAAACTTTTAAGGGTGATGTCGAAGAAAAATAAGAATAAAATTCAAGGTAAGGATTTTCGATGAATGCTTTTTCGAGAGGAGATGAGTATATTTTTATTTCTGGAAAGTCTTCTTTTATTTTAAGAATTCCATAAAAATGGTCCCAGTGACCGTGTGTTATTATGGCTGCTTTTGGAACGATATTTTCTTCATGCAAAATTGAAAGTATATGTTCTCCGTCCTCTTTGCTACCGCCTCCATCGATTAATATGCAAGAATTTCCAGATTCTATGACGCCGATATTTGTATTCATAGAAATATAACTTAGGTTGTCCTTTATCTCAAGAAAGACCATATAAATCAACTAACAGGGTTCTATTGTTTGAGGGGGCTTGTGACTTATGAAGTAAGCAACTGAAACTACTTCTGGAATCTCATTTGTTATTCTGGTTGAGATGGTCTCCAGTAAATCCCACGGGAGTTTCTTAAAGTTGGCCGTCATTGCGTCCTGGGATTCTACTACCCTAAGTCCAACTATCCTGCCAAACTTTCTCTGGTCCCCTACAACTCCAACTACCCTATCCTCCAGGGTAACTGCAAATGCCTGCCAGATGTTTTCAATTGAAGCGTTTTCTAGCTCTTCCTCAACAATGGCCGAGGCTTCTCTACAGATCCTGATGTTTTCTTCTGTAACTGGGCCAGTGATTCTAACGGCAAGACCAGGGCCTGGGAATGGATACTGATCAATTATTTTATCGGGGAGCCCAAGCTTTCTTCCAACTTCTCTGACTTCATCCTTATATAAATCTCTCAATGGCTCAATTATCTCCTTAAATGAAATTGATTCTGGAAGCCCGCCAACATTGTGGTGAGACTTTATTGTGTCCGCATGCTGAGATCTTCCACTTTCAATTATATCGGGATAAATAGTTCCCTGCACAAGGAAGTCAGCCCCTATCTTTTTTGCTTCTTCCTCGAATATCCTGATAAACTCTTCACCGATAATCATTCTTTTTTTCTCTGGATCTGATACACAGTCTAACTTTTCAAAGAACCTTTTCTTTGCATCAATTTTTTTAAAGTTGATATCGTGGCCTGAAAAAGCCATTGATACTATTTCTGCTTCACCTTTTCTTAATAGCCCGTGGTCAACAAATACTGCATACAATCTGTTCCCAATTGCTTTTTCAGTTATTGCAGCTGCAACAGATGAATCAACACCGCCACTCAAGGCTATAACTGCCCTACCGTTACCTATTTTACTTTTGATCTCCTTGATCGTTTCTTCGATGAAATTAGAGAGATCCCATGTACCTTGACAGCTACATACATTATATACAAAATTTGATAGAATTTTTTTGCCGTTCTTTGTGTGTACAACCTCAGGATGCCATTGCAATCCATAAATTTTTTTGGAAGTATTTCTGAAGGCTGCTATTGGAGAGGTCTCAGTCTTAGATGTTACAATGAAATCTGGAGGTATCTCAAAAACCTGATCTCCATGGCTCATCCATACTGTTTCTTTCTTATCTAAATCTTTGAATATTCCTTCAGAGTCAAGTATGTCAACTGTTGCAATGCCATACTCTTTTCGTTTCTCACCTTTAACACTGCCCCCCATTTTAAATGCAATTAATTGATGACCATAACATATCCCTAGAACTGGAATTTCTTTCTTAAGAATAAAATCAAATACTTCATCGCTTAGGACAGGGGAATCTTTTTCATAAACGCTCCTTGGCCCTCCCGACAATATTATCCCTTTGGGGTAGATTTTTTCAATTTCTGAAACTGTTATCTCAGGAAATACTATTTCAGAGTAGACCTTAAGCTCTCGGACTCTTCTTGCTATTAGATGTGCATACTGACTTCCAAAATCAACTACAAGGATTACCTCTTCCCCTATACTCATAATGAAAAATGCAAACAATAAGATATAAAATTAACTAATAAAAAGAATAAATATACAAATGTCAGTTGTTTTCTTTATTTTTCTTTAATATAGCCATTACTTTTCCAATTACGGCGGCTCTTTCAAAGTCTTGTCTGTATGAAAATGCCCTATTGACATTGACAAGTCCTGCGCCCTGTTCATAAACTGATACCCCGGCTATTGGTGTTGCTGTTCTCATTAAAGCAAGTTTTATCTGGTAAGGGGTCCAGTTGGGATGTCTTTGAATTAATATTGCAGCTGATCCTGCTATAAAAGGAGCAGAGAAAGAAGTTCCGCTTGCAAGAGCATAATCATAATCATGAGATATAAAAGAAGACATTATTTGAGTACCTGGTGCTGAAACATCTGGCTTAAATCCAGAATATCCTCCACCTCTGCTTGAATCGTTTGCTATTGAAATTGGAGCTCTTTTTATTATTGTCACTCCATTAGATACAACAGTTCTATCAATCGCATTTGCAACTGTGATGACATTTTTGGCTCTGGCAGGTGAACCAATTGTATCGGATGATGGACCTCTGTTTCCAGCTGCATTCACCCAAACAATACCTTTGTTTACAACTGAATTTGCAGCCATGCTAGCTGGATCTGTCCCATCTAAAGGCCAGCCGCTCACTACCATTGAATCTACATCCCATCCGGCGCTCATGTTCACAACTTGGATATTGTATATATTTTTGTTGGCAATTAACCAGTTGCACGCTTCTAAATAATCTGATAATGTACCTTGGTCATTTTCAATTATTTTAAGAATTACAAGCTTTGAGCCTGGTGAAACGCCCATAGTATTTGTGGGTGTTGTATCAACAAAGTCGTAATATCCTGCCCAATCAGCTGTGGTATAAGCCTGGCCAGAAATAATCCCTGAAACAAATGTTCCATGACCATCATTATCTTCAGCCACTAAATCATTATTTACAAAATCATACTGATATAAAATCTTTCCATTAGGAAATTCAACATGTGTCTCACGTATACCAGTGTCCAACACTGCAACTGTAACACCATTTCCCTTGTATCCTATTTGGTACAGAGGTGATGCATTAATTGTATCTGCGCCCATAAAACCATTGACAACCATATGATCTTCAGAAGAGAAAGTTATTGTGTCAAAAAGTGTAAGTCCGCTCGAATTGTGCCATATGTTTTTTACATATTGACTTGAGATCATGTTTTTTATTTCATCAGCACTCAGTATAGCATGAATAGAATTTAATTCAATAAACTCATTGATTATTTTTTCCTTAGAAATCAAAGCTCTTGAAGAATCATCTAATTCATAAAACTCTATAATCACATCAATATTTGATAAGCCAGATTCGACACTCTTTCGGACTGTCTTATCCATTTTTTCATAGCCGGTAGTTTCGCCTAAAATAGGCATTGCAGAAATTAAAATTATTATTACTACATATACCACTAGTGCTTTTTTCATGTTGATCCTCTGAGTTTGTTTATTTGTTAGTTGTTTTTCGATAATAATTTATAAATTTATTGCTTAATTATTAATATTATAGAATTAATATTAAATTTTTAATTAATAATTTATAAAAATCAATAACTAATGTTCAAATACTAAGTTAAGAAGAGTATATTCATTATATAGCGATATTTTAGTTTAATTGAGTATTCTGGAAAGATTAACTAAAGCCTTTTAAGAAGATTATATTCTCTTAAAAGCGTGGAAATGATAACTATGTTAGGGCTTTTAGCTGGTGCACTTACAACAATATCCTTTATTCCTCAAGTAATGAAAACATGGAAGTTTAAAGAGACTAAAGACATATCCCTTTTGATGTACATTATTTTTTTCACAGGAATTTTATTGTGGTTTTCTTATGGAGTTTTAATAGATAATACTCCTATTATAGTTGCCAATGGGGTATCACTTGTTTTAGTATTCATAGTGTTATCGCTTAAAATTCGCTATGGTTAATCCTTTTAATAATTTAGATTTGATTTAGATTCAGCTCTTTTGTAATTTCAAAACATTTCTTCGCTTCTGAACCTTTTCCTAGCCTTTCAAGTGCAACTCCTTTATTGTACCATGCGTCTTTAAATTCAGGATTAATTTTAGTCGCTTTTTCATAGCATTTAACTGCATTATTATAAAATGCTTCGGATAGAACAGGAGATAACTGACACTTGACGCAATATGTTACATCCTCAGAATTTTTACCTTGTTTTAGAAGTACATTTCCCTTGCCATACCATGCAAGTGCGTTATTTGAGTCTATTTTTATGACCTTTTCATAGCACTCAATTGCATCTGGGCATTTGTCCTCTTTGTAAAAAATATCCCCGTCTCGGAGTAATTCAGTTATTTTTCTCAAATCAAACCCACATTTATAGCAAAAAGTAGGATCAGATTTAATTTCTAGTCTACATTTTGGGCAGTGAAAATTTTCCATAGAGACGTACCCGATACACTTATTCTATCCCTTCATTTAATTCTTTCAATCTGTTAAGCATAGCTAAAAGAAGACCGCTATCAATCACATCTGCGAAAAATCCCTCGTTGTGCTTATCGTGCCTTACAATTATTGTAATAAGTTTTCTCAGTGTCGCGATATCGGCATCTTCTAAAAGTTCATAGTAATGAGATAAATCATTTGATTCCAGAGTAGAATCAAGCCAGTTAAAATTTGTGACAAATCCTTGTTCATGCAATTCCCTGTAGAACTCCATGAATTTTGCCGAATAAGTAACATAGATATATTCAACAATATTTCCTCCGTCTCTTTTAGGCATTAATATATCAAAAAATTTCTGATTTTTGTCTTCAAAATAGGGAAGATAGTTTAGGATAACTTCAATGTTTTTCTTTGTTAAAGGAACGGATTCATCCACAATAGGCATAAACTCACCTTACTATCTATTATAGCTAGGATATTTAAATAATATGTAGTTTCAGTTTATTTCAACTCAAAGAATTTATTATATTTTATTTACATTTGCTGCAAATTCCAAAGAAATTCGTATTTGTAGACTCTATCTTAAATTCTTTCATTTTCTTGATTAGTTCTAAAGAGTAATTAGTTAATTCTTTTGATTCGAAATCAATAATAGATCCGCAGTTTTTACATATGATATGGTGGTGGGGAGTTAAGTTTGGCTCAAATCTTGAAACACCTTTGATATTGACTTCCTGGATTAAACCCTTATTGGTAAGAAATCTAAGATTCTGGTAAACTGTAGCTTTACTTATCCTAGTTAGCTTCTTCTTTACTTCTTCATAAACCTCGTCTACAGTGGGATGCGTTAAATTACCTTGAAGAAAATTTAAGATTTCTACTCTTTGATTTGTATATTTTATACCTTCAGTTTCCTTCATGAGTATAATTAGTATCAACTGATATTTAATATTAATTATAAATAAATAAAGAGCAAATTAAGAATTAATATAAATTTAATAAACAGAGAGTTAAATTACGAATAATCTAATTGAAACTATAGCAAAAGAACGATAACTGGTAAAATCTATTCCTTAAAATAGAAGTAAAATAAACAAACTAAAG
Source organism: Methanofastidiosum sp. (assembly GCA_035362715.1). Lineage (NCBI taxonomy): Archaea > Methanobacteriati > Methanobacteriota > Candidatus Methanofastidiosia > Candidatus Methanofastidiosales > Candidatus Methanofastidiosaceae > Candidatus Methanofastidiosum > Methanofastidiosum sp. Next base: position 106,764 of record DAOSDU010000002.1, on the reverse strand, counting down.
ACATAAGATTGCAATCATTATTGAATTGATTATCGACGGTTATGAACTCTCATTATGGATGATTAGTATCATTTGAAGTTAGCGGTAGCCAATAACTTTATATAGTATTAATGTTTTATAGATGGTGGTAGTTAAAAACTACGGAGCGTGAAATTATGGCAGAAAAAGGTAAAGTAAAGAAAGTAGAAAAAAAACCAAAGGCACCAGCAAAAGGAAAAAAGCCAGCAACTAAGAAAAAATAAGATCTTTTTAGATCTGCAAAAAGTTTTCATTCAAAACTTTTTATATTTTTATTATTGTTAAATTTCTTTATTAATACTTCGATTAGATAAAATTATTTTAATAGAAAATCTTATTTCCTTTTTTATTAGGTATTTCTTGTAATACATCTGAATTGTCCAATGTATTCGTCTGTGCTGTTACATATATCTCTTCATAAACTTTCTTGTATCCTCTGTATCCATCCAACCCTGGTCAAGCTGTTTTATCAGCTCTTCAATCCTGTCTATCTGCCTCAAGAGCCTCTCCTTTAGTTTTTCATTTCCAGTTTCGACTTGGACAAACCCGCTCAGGATCGTAAGAGGATTTCTTATATGGTCTACTAAGTGTGCAAAGTACTCTAGATTCTCATCAAGCTGTCTTTGGGATCTTTTTGCATTTGTGATATCTGAGACGATTGTTATGTACCCTTTTGAAAGGTCATATGGGTTTAACGGATTTAAAAGGATTGAAACATCAATAACTCTTCTGTCCTTAGTTATCCACTGGGTTTCAGAGTTTATATGCCCGTCAACCTTTTCCTTGTAAAGCTCTCCTAATCTTTTGTATTCCTCCTCGCTTGCATAGAGGAATTTAGTATTTCTCCCGATTAGCTCTTGTTCGCTGTAGCCGGTGATTTTAGTCATGTGATGGTTGCACCATATCATAGTTCTGTTCTGAAAAAGATTTATGCCAATTGGCGCCGCTGAAAGGATGCCCCTCAAAGCCTCTTCTTTCTCCTGGATTTCTTTTTCTGCAAGCTTCTTATAGGTGATATCTTCTGAGACTTTTATGAAGTGAGTTATCTCACCTATTGAATTTCTTACAGGGGAGATCGATGCCAACTCCCAGTACATTGTCCCATCCTTTTTCCTGTTTTGGAACTCCCCTTTCCAACTTTTTCCGGAACATATTGAATCCCATAACTCTTCAAATCGCCCCTTGGGCAGAAATCCTGTTTCAAAAAGTCTTGGTTTTTTTCCTAAAGCCTCTGATGGATCATAACCCGTTACTTCGACATACTGTGGATTCACATATTCGATTTTGCCGTCTTTATCAATTATTTTTACTATTATGGGCGTCTGCTCTATAGCGTTGTGCAGAAGAGTTATCTCTTCTCTCATCATTTTTCTATCAGTTATGTCCCTTCCAATGGACTGAAATTCTAAGATATTGCCTTTTTTATCAAAAATCGCCCTGTCTGTCCATTCTACCCACTTTTCGTTTCCATCAGGAAAAACAAATCTATGCGCTATGGTGTTTATTTGATTTGCTGGGCTAAACTTGGCAAAATGTTTATCTATCATCCCCATATCTTCATTTGGTATAGTGGCCCCAATATCCATTTCAAATATTTTTTTTCCTAAAATGTCTTCTTTGGTAATTCCAAAGAACTTACACATGGCATCGTTTACAAAAGTGTGAGTTCCATCAGGTAAGAATTTAGTAATGAATTCGGTCTGCCCCTCGACAATAGTCCTGTATTCCTCCTCGCTCTCCTTTAATTTCTTAAAAAGGAGCGAATAAGGTTCTTTTAGCCCTATGGAGATAAAGGCTTTGTATAGCAATAAGAATGAGATTAACTTGAAATAGAGGCCAAGCATTTTTGAAAAATCATAAATGCTTACATGTGCTGTAAATGATATCTCGGCAAATATTGTTAGTATGATGGATGCCAGGATGAGGTAAAAAATTCTTATTTGAAAGAAACTTCTTTTAGTATAAAGCAAGTGAAGGGCAATCACCAAAATCAGTGAGATTATGTATTCGCTTGCTACCTTAAAAGGTGTAAGGCCTTGACCTTCGACATAGCAAGTTGGGAATACTTCCCAGAAAAATATTGAAGAGATTAAAAGCCCGGTGATTATAAAATAGCTAATAAAAATTTTAGGAAGATTGCCCTTTCTATTCAAAAAAACGGGGATATCAGAAGAGTAATTGCTTGGAGGTACCTTGCCGCAATCCAGAGCTGGTTTGCTAAATTGTGGCCTTGCATCTGGAAGACCCCCATCCCCTCATATCCAAGTGTGTGCAGGCCATCAATTATCCCAATAAAAAGATAGCCCACCCCTATGAGTATGAAGAAATCGTTATCTTGATAATCTTTAGTATTTCTTGCTATGATGAAAATCCCGGCCGCAATAACCATGCTGAAAATTTCTACAGAGCTATGGAAGACCAAAAAATAATTTGTAGCTAATGGGTATAGCAGCACTACAGCTAAAACAAGACATATGGCATCTATATTGTCATGTATGGCCTTTGTAAAGCTAGATCTATTGTTGATTGATTGAAGCAATTAAGCGCCTCTTTTCAATTTTATTAAACAGAGGGTGTCATTTGATTTGTCAACTTCAACTTTAGTCGCATTTCCAAGGAATCCTATCGCTTTCTTCACAATCTCCAGCCCAAGACATCATTATGTTTCACAATATTTTTTAATTTCTTAGCCCTTCGTTGAGGGAGCCACGTTGACGTATGCATAATTTTTAGTCGAATATTAAGTTCAGTATTCAAGATATTTTTATCCATTTGAAATTATTATATTTGGATTATAAATAACCACTACATTTAAAAGAATAATGCTTTTGATTGAAGATTCTGCAATCTACATCTTCCCTATGAAAAAGACTCGAATCACCTAGATCTCAGTTAGAGCTAAGTGCAGGTGGAATGAGCGGCATGTGATGCCAAACAATAAGTTCTTGAATTGAAAGAAAGGATAATGTTATTTTCTTCTTAATCATAACTTTTCATCGTATCAGCTGTATTTTAAAAAGAAGGACAAAAATATTGGCAATATAATCAAGAAGAATATGACAAATCCAATTATTTTTCAATCAACTTTTGTTTTTCCACTTATATTCACATTCAATTTATTATTGCCAATTTCTTTATTGAAATAGCCTACTATAGCCCAGATTGCACCCAATCCAATTAATCCATAGCCTGCTATACTATTCATCAGAAGTAAAGATACTCCGGCTGGAATAAATATTATTAGGCCAACGACAAAAAGAGAGTGGTAATCAAATTTCTTTTTATCCATGAAATTGAGAAAAACAAATCATATAAAAGATTTATGTTTTTCTTTTATTCTTTATTTATTATCCATTGTTTTATCGGTCCAATCGAATTCTTGGCCCTAAATTTAAGAACAAAAAGAATCTGGATTATCAGTAGTGCATGACATCCATATGTCTGGATCTTGAGCCAAAGACTTAAAGGATAATTTATATAAAATTGATAGCAATTGATTATTATGGAAATTAAGCTAGAGAAAACAATATTGGAAAAACTTAACTTGATAGAAGAAGACCTTACTTACATCAAGGAACACATGATGAAAAAGGAAGATGCTTTGAGCGGGGAAGAGTTCAACGCTTACATTAAAAGTTTTGACAAGGAAAATCTTGTTTCGTTAAAGGATGTAAAAAAGCAGCTTGGGATATAAATGTCCCGTACTATTCTATTAGATTATATATAAAATTGAAAAAGACAGCATAGTTGTATTCTCGATAAACAAGAGCAGCGTAGTCTATAAAAGATAAAGAATCCAAGCTATTTAAGGGCTTTAAAACACAAAGTGATTTCGAATTAAAATCGGAAGCCCTGGGGGGGATTTGAACCCCCGACTTGCTGATTACAAGTCAGCCGCTCTAGCCAGGCTGAGCCACCAAGGCGCAATCTAAAAAGAACTGTAACAATTTATAAATTTAATCCTCCCAAGGCTCCTTGTCAAATAGGCCTAATCCGTATGTTTCCTTCAACACCCAAATTGCTGCTTGTGGTGCTATTAATCCTTTTTCAGTAATTATCAGATCTATAAACTCCGGAGGCGTGACATCAAAGGCCGGATTATTTATCTTAAGCCCTTTAAGTTTTTCATAGTCCTCTTTTGAAATGACTTCAAAAATATCCCTCTCTTCAATTTCAATTAATTCTCCGCAGTAAGTTTGAGGATTAAATTTGTAAGTTTCTGCAGCAACGATTACCTTTACTCTTGCTTCGTGTGCAATTGAGGCAAGTGTAGCGGTACCAACTTTATTAACAACGGCACCGTTTGCTGTTACAGCATCTGCACCAATAATTACATGGTCAGCTTCTCTTATGAATATTCTAGCGGCAGAATCCACGATTAACGTGACGTCTATACCTTCGTTCAAAAGCTCCTTTGCCGTAAGTAAACCTTGAAGCCTTGGCCTTGTTTCGTCGGCATAAACTTTTATCTTCTTTCCATCCCTATGGGCTTTCTTTATAATTCCAAGTGCCATAGAGCTATTACAATGAGTGAAAATGACATCTCCGTCCATTATACGTTTTGATCCAATTTCAGCTATTCTTTCAAGCGCAAGGTTTGAATTCTCACAAAATTCATCAGAAGCTTTTGATACCGTAATCTTTAGGTTTTTGACATTCTCTCCATTTTTGTATGCCTTTGCAAGTTCAACAAGCACATACCTAAGGGCGTTCTCAAGGGATACTGCAGTCGGTCTTGTTGAAATGAGATATCTAGCAGTTTTCTTAATATCTTTGACAAACTCTTTAGGATCGTCTCCACTAAAGCTCTGTGCTTCTATTTTTATGGCCTCTGCAACAGTTCTTCCTATTTTGGCAGCCCCTCTTATCCTCATTTCCTTTATATCCTCTGCAATATCTATAACTCTTTTATCCATCCAATCTACTCCTGTATAATTTTTCAATATCTTCTTTTTTAACCTTTAATATGGCCCCATAACTCTGGACACAGAAACTTGCAGCTGCATTTGCATACCTTAATGAACTTCTAATATCGGAAGTTCTTATGTAGTTAGCAATAAAAGCTGAGGAAAAGCTATCTCCTGCACCCGTAGGATCAATTACCTTGGCAGGGAACGCCTTTTCATGAATATAATTTTTACCAAAATAATAAACGCCGTTTTTATCAGCTTTGACTATGACATTTTTGGCTCTTCTTTTAGTTAGGTATTGCCCACCTTCCTCTATATCACTTGAACCTAAAAGAGCAAAAAGTTCATGTCTGTTGACAAAAAGAAAATCAACATTTTTAATAATTTTTAATACCTCTTCAGAGTTGGAGTAACATAGTTGTTCTCCAGGATCAAAACTTACAACATTGCTATTCTCTTTTGCAATTTTTATAGCATGCTCAGCAATTTCGAGTTTTGTGGGGGAAACGTGGACAAATCTATATTCTTTAAAAACTTGGTAGTTTATCATGTTTTTTTCAAATTTATCATTAGCGCCTTTATAGAAGAGGAACATTCTGTCATTTTCTTTGTTTATTATGAACATTCTTCCTGAAGGCGAGTTTTGAAGAATCAGATTAGAATAATCAACATTATAATTTTTTAGATTGCCTATTATTCCATCGCTGTCATTTCCAACTGATGCCATAACGCCGGAGCTTAGGCCAAGTATCGAGCTGTTCACAGAAACGTTGAAAGCAGACCCCCCATATCTGATTTCAAGCCCTTCTATCTTTGATTCACCGTTGACAACTGGAAACGATTCAACACCCATAATTGTATCTAGATTAACATTTCCAATACACAATAAGTCTTTCAACTAACAATCCCCTCTCCAAATTCAATTGATGTAAAGTTTATAAAGATTGTTGGAAACTCTGTTGTAATGATTGAGATTAACAATCTTCATTTTAAATACCATTCCCAAACTGAACAGGTCCTCAAAGGAATAGACCTTAGTATAAAAAAAGGTGAATTTGTCTCAATCATCGGACCGTCTGGCTGTGGAAAATCAACTCTTTGCCTTACATTAAATGGTATAATACCTAAGACCATAAGTGGTGATTTTTCGGGAGATGTCATTATAGATGGAATCAATACAAAGGACAGAGAAGTAAGCGAATTCTCAAGAAGAGTCGGCATGATACTACAAAATCCTGAATCCCAACTTTTTGCAATGACTGTTGAAGAAGAGTTGGCATTTGGGCCTGAAAATTTGGCTGTTCCGAGAGAAGAAATTGAAGAGAGAATATCTTGGGCGCTATCCATTGTTAATATGGGGGATAAGAGGGAGGAGTTTCCTGGAAATTTATCGGGTGGACAAAAACAGAGAATAGCGATAGCAGCTTCTCTCACAATGAAGCCCGATATTCTTGTACTTGATGAGCCAACGAGCCAACTCGATCCAGTTGGAAAAAGAGAAGTTTTTTCAGTTTTAAAAGAACTTCACGAAAAAGAAAAAATGACAATAGTCTTAGTTGAGCATAGAACAGAACCTATAGCAGAGCTTTCTGACAGAGTAGTTGTAATGGACAAAGGTTCAATAGTCTTGGAAGGAACTCCAAAAGAGGTTTTTGAGAAAGTTCCTCTTCTAAGGGAACTTGGAATAATGGTTCCTGACATTAGTTACCTTACATATCTCCTAAAAGAAGGAGGATATGTTAAGGATATAGCACTAACAGTTGAGGAAGGTAGGAGGCTCTTCATATGAATTCAATTGATGTCAAAAATCTTCATTTTACCTATCCAGAATCAAAAGAAATAATAAAAGGCGTCAACTTATCTGTAAAGAAAGGTGAATTTATTTCTCTTGTAGGCCAAAATGGAAGTGGAAAAACAACATTAGCGAAGCATTTCAATGGCCTCTTAAGACCTAGCAAAGGCAAAGTCTTCATTCTTGGAGAAGATACTAAAAATTCTTCAATTGCAGAGCTCTCAAGAAAAGTTGGCCACCTTTTCCAGAATCCTGAAAATCAAATCTTTGAAGAAACTGTATTTGCTGAAATAGCTTTTGGCCCTAAAAATCTTAATCTCCCAGAGGGAGAAATAGAAGCTAGAGTTGATAAAGTCTTAAAGACAACTAGGCTTTCTAAGTACCGAGATACCCACCCGCTGTCACTTTCTGGGGGAGAGAAACAGAGATTAGCCCTTGCATCTGTTGTTGTAATGGAACCGCAAATTCTTGTTTTGGATGAGCCTACAACAGGTCTTGATTTGTTATCAATTATGGGAATTTTAGAAATAGTAAAAGAACTCCACAAGAAAAATGTTACAGTTATTTTGATAACTCACGATATGGGCCTTGTATCGGAGCTATCTGAAAGGGTAGTTGTAATGGGAAACGGCCAAATCATTGGGGATGGAACTCCAAAAGAAATATTTGCAGATGATGACTTATTAAAAAGAGCAAGCCTTGAACCGCCGCAGATTATGAAATTCTCCAAGATATTAGGATTAAAACCTGAAGTAAAAGTGGACGCACTATACAAGAGAATTGTAGAAACTCTTTGATTTCTTTGCCATCCTCCTTATTTTTCATAATCCTTAATTTAGTTTTCAGTTATTGATATTTATTATTTTAAATATTAATTTACATTAATTATAAAAATAATTACTATTATCGAAAGATTTATAAAACAATAATGTTCAATACATCTATCACACTGGAGGTGAAGTGTATGAGAAAAATTATTGGATATGTTGCTGCAGGTGCCATATTGGCTACAGTATCAGCAGCAGTCGTTATAAAACAGAAAAAGAAGGAAATAAAACACAAGTAAGATGCTAAAATATTATCTAATGTTTTAGTATTCAATTTTTCTTATTATTTCTTTACCCAAATATTTTTCAATGTTATCTTTTAGTTTCTGGAAATCATATTTTATAGCAATTTTATCTCTAAAAAATTGAGATTGAATTTTGTCCCCAGCTATATCGTCTCCTTCTACTTCAAAAAGAACTGAGCCTTTATGGAAGTGTTCTCCTTTAATGACACCATCTTTATCCCCATCAACTATACCAATCAAAGGCACCCCAAACCTTTGCAGGATATAACCTGAAATTCGTGTTGTGTCGTCACCAACTGTTACGGCCCCGGATAAGTTTGATAGATTTCTATATATTGAGTATGAATCGTGATTTATAAAAAGAATATGCTTTCCATTTAATTTTCTTATGATAAACTCTTCTCTTGCTTCAAATCCAATTGTGCTATCTATCTTTAAGGAAAATATATCTACTTCCTTTATTTTTTCTAATCCATGTTTTTTTATCTCTACTCCTTGTATCCGCTCAATCTGATTATCCTTGACATATACCTTGACGTCCTCATCAAAAATTTTGCCAACTACAAGACCATTGAATAATAGAAGCTCCCCAGGCTTACACCCTCTTATACGTCTTACAAGATAATTATCGTCTACTGTGACATCAATGCCTTTGCTAGTGGGCTCTTCTTTAAATCCAAGTGAAATCAAATAAGGCTTAATATCTGAAAGCCCCGATTTGACTTGAAAAAGAGAGCTAGTATTAATATCAATGCCTAAGATTTCACCTTTGAAATCTGCCCTTTCCCCTATTGCCCCAAGAAAAGTCCTAGCAGTTTCAATTGATCTTGCTTTCAACACAAGTAAGACTGAATCAAATCCTTTAAGCTCTGAGATTGCAACTGAGGGTCTTTTAAAAATGAGTTCAACACCTTCTATGCCACTATCCAGCAGTGAAGTTATCCCCATAGTTCCAACAATATATGGCTTTAAGTGATATCTACTACTTAATTTATCCAAAATATCTTTACTTCTATCGTCATAAAAAATATCAATTCCGTGAAATAAAAGAACTAACATGACACTTTCATCAAATTCTTTGTTTCTTCTACAAGCTTATTTGCCTTTTCCATACTCTTAGATTCCGCTATAATTCTGACAATGGGCTCTGTATTTGATGGCCTGATGTGTATCCAAGAATCATCAAGATCAAACTTTAATCCATCTATGTCACTATATGGGTAACCTGTGAAAAACTCCTTTAGATAAGATAGATTTTTCTCAAAAGACTCTCTTGAAATGGCTATTTTGTCTTTTAGCATATAATACTTTGGAAGCTCAGATACTATTGAAGAAAGGTTTAACTTAGATTTTGATAATCCCAACATAATCAATGAAATGGCAGAAAGAGAGTCTCTCGCATATTGCACCATAGGAAGTATTACGCCCCCATTTCCTTCTCCTCCGATTGAGGCATTGACCCTTATCATTTCTTCTACAACATTTATCTCTCCAACTTTTGATCTTACAACTCTTCCGCCATTTGATGAAACTACATCATCCAGTGCTCGCGTGGTTGAAAGATTTGTGACAACAGTTTTATTTTGTGGATTCATATGTTCTATAAAAAATTTTGATGCAAGAACAAGCGTGTTTTCCTCTCCAATGTATTGACCTTTTTCGTCTAGTATGGCGACTCTATCGGCGTCCCCATCTAGCGCAAAGCCAATGTCTATATCTCCTTTTTCTCTTATGAAATTAGAAAAAGAAGTGAGATTTTCTTTTAGGGGTTCAGGATTTCTAGGAAAAGACGCTTTAACGTCACAATTTTGTTTTATTACCTTAAATCCAAGTTTCTCAATGAACGAGGGTAGAAATTCTGAGCCTGCAGCATTACAAGCGTCGATTGCTACAGTAAAATTATCTTTACCAAAACAGTCGAAATCAATCTTTTCAAGAACTGAATTCATATGGAGTTCTTTTGCATTTGAATCATGAAATAATTTTCCAAGTTTATCGTAAGCCTGATACTTAAAATTTTTTTCTTCCAGATTTTTTTTAATGATTGTGATCTTTTTTTCGTTAAAGAATATACCATTGCTCTCAATGAATTTTAATCCGTTCCATTTCTCGGGGTTGTGACTAGCAGTAATCGATATACCGCCCGAAGCATTTTTTATTTTTGTTATAAATTGCACCGTAGGGGTAGGTGCAATTCCAATATCAATTATATCGAACCCCGAAGCTTGAAGTGAAGAAATGACGGCATTCTTTACCATATCACCAGATATCCTTGAATCATTGCCAATAACAACTTTACCTGAAGGAATCTCTTTTGCAAAAGAGGCCACATAATTGCATACGAGCTTTGGAGATAAACCTTCGCCCACTATACCTCTAAGACCAGAAACTCCAAATATTACGTCCATCTATTCACCTTAAGGAAAATTTATTGGGAGATACGCCACAACTATTTCTTTCATCTTTTGTGAGTTCAAATATTTTTTTCATCATTTCTTCATACTCTTTTGTCAAAATAATTCCACGCCTTCCTGCCGCCCTAGAATAAGTTGTTATTGCAGAATCAAAAAATAGCTCCGAAGGTTCTGATCCAAGTGATTTTGCCCACACACAAAAACTTGGAACATCTTTAGAGATTGTACCATGAATGTGGGCTGCAAATCCAATCTTTTTCCCAGTATAAATCATTGTTCCAATGGAAGATTTCGCATTATCCCCTATTACACATCCAAAAAACTGCTGCCCGGAATCAATTATTTTCCCGGCAATTTTGTATTTTATTGTTCCGTATGTATCTTTTAAATCGCTGTTTGATGTGCCTGCTCCAAGATTAACCCATTCCCCTAAGTAAGAGTGACCAATAAATCCATAGTGCTGCTTGTTGGAATAGCCGTGAAAAATAGATTCTTCTATCTCGCCTCCAATCTTACATACGTTTCCAATCGAACATTCCTGGATTCTGCCACTTTTGATGAGGCAGTTCGCCCCAATATAAGTTGGCCCAGCAATTCTAGAAAAGGCCCGAATATCGGTATTGTTACCAATATATATTGGCCCATTTCTTACGTCAAAGACAATGTTTTTTTCTGCTTCAACGCCCTTGCCAACAAAAACTAGGTTCTTATCGCCTGTGATATCGATATCAAGATAATTTTTACATTTGTCGGAACAGTAAATAGAGAATTCTCTCTTAATCTCATTACTGTTTTCATTTATTATGTCCCAGGGATATTTAATTAGTATAGTATTTTGTATCTTGAATTCTTTTAATCCTCTTGCTACTAACTTTTCAATATCTTGGTATCCAGAAATATTTATAGTACCCAATGATTTTTCATTTAAATAAATAAATGCGATTTCATTATTAACATAGTATATTCCTTCTTCCTTGATCTCTGGTCTTTCTTTCATTATTAATCTTCCATTAATAAAGAGTATATCTCCTTTGATTGATTCTTTCAGAGAAAGACCATTCTCAGAAGATAAATATTTCAGATAATCCCTCATCAATACGTAGGGAGTTGCCTCAGGAAAGAAAAATTCAATTTTTTCCCTCAGATTTTTAAATCCACATCTCAGCTCAAAAACAGGCCTTGAATACGTAAGGGGTAAAAAATTCTCGTAAATGCTATCTTCAAATATACATATGTTGTCCAAATAATCCCCTAATAATTTTTAATATGTATACATTTAAAAGTTGTGATTAAAATAAGAAAATCAGTTAGAATAACCTTCGGAAGTTAGATTAGATGCAAGCTCTTGAAATATTTCTTAAAGAAATTCTTAAAAAAAAACTGGCTATGCTGGGCGTAGGCAGCGAACTTAGAGGCGATGATGGTGTGGGGCCATATCTTTCTGAAAAGCTTTCGGGTTTTAATAGTGAATCTTTTCTCAGCATAAATGGTGATTTAGTCCCAGAAAATTTTACTCGTGATTTGAGAAAATTTCAACCTGACAACATAATCATAATAGATGCGGCATTCATGGGGAAATCTGCAGGCGACATTGAAATTGTCAAAATAAATGAATTAACAGGGATCTCTTTTTCATCTCATTCAATGCCCCTATCAGTCTTAGGAAAATATCTCTCACAAGAAATTGGAGCGAATGTCTACATTCTTGGGATACAGCCCATTTACATTGATTTTGGAAGCGAATTATCTCTAGAAGTAAGAGAGTCAGCCGATAAAATATTTGAAATGATTAAAGAAGAGCTATCTAATCGCCATTCATTTTCTCTAAAAGATTTGTAATTTCCGAGTCACTCATCTCTTTAATTCTGTATTTTTTCAATAGTTGATCTCGCTGATTTGTTACTTCAGGCTCCTCTAAATTGATATCTTTAATAATTACACATTCTGGTCGAGATATCTTCACTATGCCAATGTCGTTTGACGTAAGTCTTACAACAGAAATTCCACAACGGTGAAATTCAAAAGGAACATCAAATCTACACTCATTACCGTAAAAGATAGTTCCAGAACCAAGTAATTTAAGTTCTCCGCCTACAATTTCACCATCAGATAAAATCACTTTAATTTCTTCTTCATATTCCCCTTTGTCAGCTAGTATCCTTACATACCCAGTAAACTTGTCAATATCATTAAGGACTTCTTTGACGAAATCATTAAGTGAATTTGCCTTCATGTTATATTTCACTAATGTCTTTATTATGTGCCCTTTGGGGAGTTTCATATCAATACCTTAAATATTCAATCTTTAAATCTTTCGAAAGATACAAGGCAAGGCGCATTTTCATTAAATTCAAAATTATATTTGTATTTTAGGGATTCTCCTTCAAAATTGTAATCAAGGGCACCAAGTAATGTTATTGCTCTAAGACATGCAATTTCCTTTTGTTCTCCAATTAGTTTCTTGCAGTGAAATTTATAGGGGCATTGAATGGCCTTAAAAGTAAAATTTTTATCATCACCAGCAAATTCGAAGTCATCTGGATTAAAAAATTGAGCGGTAACAAGTGCATCAATGAACATCTTAACCGTATTGTAGGGGCTCAGCCCTTTTTGGAACTCCATCCCAAGTTCTCCCCAAGACTCTATGAAAGGGCGTATTGCAATTGTGCCCCATTTCCTGTAAAATAGCTTAGGCCTATCAAAAAACACGTTGGCTGTTGATTCAACACCATAAAGCCATGCATTCATAATTACTTGAGTAAATCTTAACTTCCTATCTACAGTCATTTTTCTCTACCTCAATAATTTTATTAGGTTAATATCTATACAACTCTTATTTATTTAAGTCTTACTAAAGCGGAATAATTAAATTTAAATTAAAGAATTTATTAAAACTTCTGAGAGGCTGGACAAATGAAAATCTCAAGAAATGAAGATCTAAAAATGCTTTCGTCGCTTGATGAATGGGAATTAATTGACCTTTTACTTTTTAATATAAAAAACCTATGGAGAGTAGATGGCCTCTATTTTTTAGGTATCGAAGAAAGATTTGGAGCGCAGGCTGCTACGGATATCGATGTTAAGTGTTGGGATTATCTAGCAGAAATTGAGTCTAAGTATCTAAAACAGATGTTTTCACTAGAACCAAACCTGGAAGGGCTTGCAAAAGCATTGAGATTTACAAGTTGGGCGCTTGATCACCCTTCAAAAGAAATAGAAATTAAGGATGGGGTGCTAACCTTTCGGATAACAGACTGCCATACACAAAAAACTAGAAGAGAAAAAGGTCTGCCCCAATTTTCATGTAAAAATGTAAGATTAAATTATCTAAAAATTTTTGTTGAAAATTTCTCCCCAAACATTGACGTATGTTGCAATTTATGCCCCCCTGATGAACACCCGGAGAATGTTTGGTGTGAATGGCGTTTTACAATGAAATAACGATAGAAAAGGTTAAAAATGAGGCTAGCCTAAAAATTCAAAGTGAGCTTATGACTACGTGGAAAAATACTTCAAACGACCTAGTGAAATGTCCTAAATGCGGCTTTGTCTTTTCAAAACAGTATTCAAGGGTGGTGTCATGCCAAACATGTCCGATGGCAACTTCGGGATGTGTTATGATAAAATGCCCTAGATGTCAAGAAGAGTTCTATCCATAGAAGCCCACAATAATAATATTCCTAGTAGTTATATTAATACCGAAAAATATATAAAGAAATATATAAAAAAAATTTTATGGGGGAGAGATAATATTCCGATTATGATTACCCTCCTTTATGTCCAAAAGATTCCATCAGAATTGCCCTTTTGGGCTCTCTCCTCCTAAAAATGAGGTAGATACCTTGCAATATTGGGATGAAAAGATAGAAACGATGAAAAGAGATGAACTGGAAGCATTCCAGCTAAAACATCTTAAACATATATTAAATCATGCTTATAACAATAGTGAGCACTATCGGAATAGTTTTGAAGACGCCGGAGTATCGCCCAATGACATTAATTGTCTTTCTGATATTCAAAAACTTCCAACTATTCAAAAAGATAATATTAGGAAGGATCAAGAACTAACTCCCCCTTTGGGGAAAATGACAGCCGTTCCCGAGAATGAGGTAGTGTATATCTCAGTTTCAAGCGGTTCCACAGGGATGCCAACAGCTTCCCCTTTCACTTATCAAGATTTTGAAGATTTTATGGATTTTGAAGCAAGATTGTTTTATTCATCTGGCATGAGAAACAATGATAGGTATTGTCATGCATTAAACATGTCTCTTTTTGTTGGGGGGCCGTGTGTCTTGGGCGCACAAAAGATTGGGGCGTTATGCATACATGCAGGCACAATACCGTCAGAAAGGTTGCTTAGGATAATGATGCAGTTCCAGCCAACAATTACTTGGACAACACCTTCCTACGCATGGTATCTTGGAGAAACTGCAGAAAAACAGGGAATTGATGTAGCCCATGACACGGCCATAGGCAAAATTTTTGTTGCTGGAGAACCGGGTGGTTCGATTGATGCAACAAAAAAGAGAATTGAGCAGCTTTGGGATGCAGATGTATATGACTATTATGGATTGTCCGATATATTTGGGGCTTGCGCCGGAGAGTGTGAAGAGAAGTCAGGGCTTCATTTTGCTGAAGACCATATGATTGTTGAGGTATTAGATTTAAAGACAGGTGAACCTGTTGGGGAAAATGAAGAGGGAGAAATGGTACTCACGACAATCAAAAAGATGGCAAGACCAATGATAAGATTTAGAACTGGCGATATAGTTTCATATGAAACAGATAGATGTGCATGCGGAAGAACCCATAAGAGATTAATGGGAATATGCGGAAGAACAGATGATATGCTTATCATAAAAGGGGTAAATGTATTGCCTTCAAGTGTCGAACCGGTTGTAAGAGGCAACAAGAAGTTATCAGGAGAATATAGACTAGTGGTGGACAGAGTAAATCACCTTGACGTCTTGACTATCGAAATCGAAAGCATGTGCGAGTACAAAGGAGATGTGAAACTATTAGAGAGGGAAGTCCAGCGAGACCTTAGGGCAGTTTTAGGCATAACTCCAAAAGTGCTAATATATGAAGATGGCACATTACCAAGAGAAACCCATAAAGCAAAAAGGATTAAGGACAATAGAAAAAACGTCTGGAAATAAAATTTTATTTATATTAAAAATTAAAATTTTTTTAGAATATATCTATTGCTCTTGACATTACATTTTTTCCCCTATATTCTGGAAGAATCATGGGTGATTTTCTGCTTTCTGGTACCCCTACTTTTTTCAATTCTTTAGAATATTTTGTGACGTGGGATAATGTCAATTTTCCAATAGATGCTTTCTTTGCGTATCTTGCTGCGGAAATCCCCGCCCTTCTACCAAAAACAGAATAGTCAAGGAGAGAGTTTCCCATAAGCCTGTTCTTTCCATGAACTCCGCCTGTGACTTCTCCACCAGCAAATAGTCCTTTTAATTCTGTGGCGCCATTTGAATCAATCACGACGCCGCCATTTTGGTAGTGCAATGTAGGAAATACCAGTATAGGATCCTCTACCATGTTTATATCAAATCTCTTAAACATTCTATACATAGCAGATAGTTCCCTTTCAGTAACACCTTCACCTTTTATCATGTTGATCATTGGTGAGTCAAGCCATACTCCCTGCATCCCGGTAGGCGTTTCTACTCCTCCGCCTGCCCCATAACATTCTTTTATGAAGGCTGCACTTTCTACATCCCTTGGTTCTAATGGATGCACAAACATTTCACCCTCTCTGTTCAGAGGCTGCGCACCAAGCCCCCTGACCTTTTCAGTTATTAGAAGGCCAACTATCTGTTCTGGAAAAGCTGCTCCCGTGGGGTGGTACTGCACAGAATCCATGTCTCTGAGTCTTGCTCCACACCTGTAAGCCATTGCAGGCCCATCAGCAGTTGCACCATAATGATTTGTTGTGGGAAATCCCTGGATGTGAAGTCTTCCAAATCCCCCAGTTGCCATAATTGTGGCCTTGGCCCTGACAACGTAATACTGGTGAGTTTCTATATTGAAAAGAACTGCTCCGGCAACTTGGCCTTTGTCGTCCATCAAAAGTTCTATTGCAGGCGAAAATTCAACAGCAGGGATTGATAGATTAATAAATTCATCCCTGATAACTCTAAGTAGTTCCATTCCCGTATAGTCTTTGGCAGAGTGCATTCTTTTCCTTGAAGTTCCTCCCCCATGAATAGTAATCATTGTTCCATCTTTTTCCTTGTCAAACATAACCCCTTTTCCTTCAAACCATTTTATTATTGCGGGGCCATCAGAAACTAACGCTTCAACAAGTTCAGGGTCATTTGCAAAGTGCCCCCCTCCTATAACATCAAGATAATGAATTTCAGGAGCGTCATTGGATTTGTCTGCTGCCTGTATGCCGCCTTGAGCCATAATAGAATTGGAGTCGCCATGTCTGAGCTTAGTTGTCATAAGAATATTCTGAGGGTCTATACCTTCATAGGTGGCCCAGATGCCTGCCATTGTTCCTGCGCCTCCTCCCCCAATAATAAGAAGGTCAACGTCATAGTCGATATTGGAAAGATCAATATCTTTTTCAGAAATACGAGAGTAGGACTCAATTAAATCTGCAACTTCAAAAGGGACTATCTCGCCTTTTGAATTCCCTACTGAAAGCGTTCTTTTGACTTCAGGTTTATAATCAGGATGATACTTATTTAGGACATCGTCTCTCTCTTCCATAGACATCTGTTGATATTTTTCTTTCAGTCTTTTTTCTCGGGTCTTTTCAACCATTTCAATGGATTCCCTCATAGACTCCGGATAACCTTTTATTAGCTTCATCAAATCACCTACTCAGTCACCCTCTTCTTGTAAAGGTCTTTTATCTCTGCAAGCTTCAAGATTTTTAGCTTTGAAATTTCTTTTTTTGAAACTCCGTTGTTTAATTTTGCCACCGCCTCTTCAGTATGTATCGCTTTTGGAGCAACAAATTTTCCATTCAATCTTCTTGCAAGCTGCCCAACATGATATTGGGTAATCTCAGCAGGACATCTAAAAGCGCAAAGACCACACTGGACGCAATCAAATGAGAGGATGGCTGCCTTTTCTATATCTCCTCTTAATGAAGCCTGAACATAATCCATTACTTTTAGCTCTTGGGGGCATACCTTTGTGCAACTGTTGCAACTGATACATCTCGCTATTTCAGGATACTCCTTTAGAAGTGCATTGTGGGCTATATTGAGTTTTTCCATATCATACTTTTTCTTATTAGCAGGCGTAAATGGCAACTGGACGAGATACATTCCATCATCAACTGTAGTCTGGCACGCCAGAGCAGATTTTAATTTGTAGTCATCTTTTAATCTGTAAATAGTTGCGCATGCTCCACAAAAACCGGCCCTGCAACCTGCACCTCTAGTATACCTATAGCCTGCATATTCCATGGCTTTCATCAGGGTTAAGCCTGATGGAACTTTATACTCCTTACCCATAATAAATACACTTACCAATGGGATCTGATTTTTTTCAGCCAACATTACCCCCCTCTTTCTTCTAATTTATCTTTAATGAACTTATAGTCCTTCAAATAATTCTCATTATTATCTGAAAGTGAAATAATTAATAATTCTGATAGATAAATAACAGGAGTCTGGTGATTTATTTTTCCTTTTTCAAACAGACTCTTCTGTCCCGTTGTTAGATTGTACTGGCAAAGCGGGCATGGGGTGACAATTACATCGGCCCCTTTGCTTTGAGATGTTTTGACTATTCTTTGAACACAATCAAGGACAGCCTCCTTGTTTGTTATAATTTGATGGGCACCGCAACATTCGACAGTCATCGGATTTTCAATTACTTTGGCCCCGAGCGCAGAAAGTATATCCCCCATCACGTGTGGAGCGTCTTGATCGTCAAATGCTATATTTTTTGGCCTTAAGAGCATACATCCATAATATGGGTCAACTTTTAGATTTGTAAGTGGAGTTTTTACTTTTTCTTTAATCTTTTCAAGCCCTATATCTTTATACAAAACTTCCAAAAAATGCATAATCTCGACATTTCCAAGATAGTCCTCTTCAGTGTCCATAAAAAGATTGATGTTATTGAGTTTGTCAGGATTTTTCTTATACATCAGATTGACCTGCTTTAAAACATTGTAGCACATAGAACAAAGTGTCACAAGTTTATTTGTTTTAAGCTCCCTCCCCATCTCTTGAGCCCTTATCAGAGTTCTTGTAGCTGAGAGATGATCGGCCATAACATCTGATGTGAGATTGTAGACAACACCGCAACATGTCCATGTAGGAAGCTCCTTTAGTTCAAATTCCAGAAGTTTTGCAACTTCTAAAGCTGCTTCTTCGTCCTTTTTTCCTGTAGTTTTTAGAGTACATCCCGGGTAGTAAGGATATTCCATCACCAAACCCCCTTCTTTATTGCTGCGACAATGGCCATCTGAGGTATTTCTTCAATCATCTTCTCTATAAATTCTTTTGAGTAAATATTGATAAAATCCTGTTTGTTTCTCAACATCACGTTTCTCAAAGCTTCCATTATCTTAGCTATATCAACGCTTCTTGGGCATCTCGCTGAACATGTAAAACATGCAGCACATACCCAGAAAGTGTTTTGGTCCAAAACTTCAAGGTCCCCCATCTGCACAAATCTTATTATCTTATTGGGAGCCATGTCCATGCTGTCAACAACAGGACATGTGGCTGAGCATTTACCGCACTGATAGCATTGGAATATATTCTGTCCAGATATTTCTTCTACATTTTTTCGTAGTTCCAATCCCTTTTCAGATACTGTGAAGACCACTATACGCCCCTCCCAATCCGTTTAAGAAGTGAGTTATCTTTGTTGTAAATGGATATCTCAATAGGTGATGTTCCAGGTAGGCAGTGTGTGGCGCATGCAAAACATGGATCATATGCCCTAAATGCCATTTCTACCTTATTGAGTATTCCATCGTTGACTTTTCCGTTTGAAATCATACCTTTTGCCGCATCCCTTACTGACATACATATGGCACCGGCGTTATTTGTAGTGGCAACTATCATATTCGCTTTTTCAATTCTTGCATCTTCAGTTAATTTATAATGATGGAATAGGGTCCCTCTTGCAGCCTCAACTACACCAACTCCTTCATTTGGAAGGCCAACCTTATTCCTAAGATCCTGTTTTAGGATATTTTTATCTCTGCTAAGTTCTAAGACTCTTTCAGAAGCGTAAAGTAACTCTATCAATCTTGCCCAATGGAATGCTAGTGTTGAATTGACAGGTTTTCCCAGTGTTTCAATCAACTCTTTATAGGCTTCGTTTGCAAGCGGAGTTGTAAATCCATCAATGACGTTTATCCTACCTAATGGCCCAACTCGGTAAATCCCGCTATCAACTCCACCTGTTAGTCCTTTCCATCCAATCTGCTTTAAGTAAGGATATTTCATATAGGTCCATGGCTCGACGTGCTCTTCGATATACTCAAAATATTGGCTTCCATCAAAACAGGCAAATTCTTCATTTGTTGGGCTTTTTACTCTTATCATGCCATCATAGAAGTTTAGATTATTATGTTTATCAACAATCCCCATGTTATAAGTTTCAAGAGTGTACGCATCACTTTTGATGAGATCAAGATACGCCTTATTTTTCAGTACAGTATCTTTGAAAAAATTTAAGGTGAACTCTGAGAACTTCACGCAAGATTCGGCCATCGACTCAATTTCATTTCGTTCCTCTTCATTCAATCCTTTTGAAATACCCCCAGGAAGACCACAGACAGGGTGGGTGGGTTTACCGCCGAGGATCCTTGTTATCTTCTGCCCATATGCTCTGTGTTTTATTACTTCCTTACCTATTTCAACGCCAACTTTTCCTATAACCCCTATTATGTTTCTATCTCCTTTTGGCGCATCCGGCCCAACAACAAAGTCAGGCCCGCCAAGGAAGTAAAAGTGGAGTATATGGTCATATATCACATACCCACAGTACATTAACTCCCTAAGTTTCTTCGCTGTTTCAGTGGGCTGTGTGTTAAAAGCATTGTCTAATGCCTTAGTTGATGCGAAATGATGAGCTACTGGGCATACACCACAAATCCTTGATGTAATCTGAGGCATGTCCTCTGCAAGCCTGCCCTCGCTGAACTTCTCAAAACCTCTAAGTTCAGGTATCTGGAGGTAAGCATTCTCAACATTTCCACTATCATTTAGAAAAATCTCAATTTTACCGTGGCCCTCGAGTCTTGTTATTGGATCTATTGTAATTCTTTTCATTTTATCACCTTTCTCTTAATTAAGGATGAAGCAAGCGAATACCTGTAAAATGTACCAACTGGGTCTTTAATCTTAGAAACTAATTCTTCCACCTTTTTCTCATCAAGTTCGGTCTCATTCTCAACTGCCAATACTGAAGCTAAGGCAGAGATCATCTTTGCACCTTGGTCTGTTACTTCAGGGGTCTTCCCAAAGCAACCTGTGCAAGGCATGTTTCCTTTGATGCACTGATGCCCACAACCAGACCTTGTTGCAGGGCCCATACATATTATGCCTTGATCAAGGAAGCACTTTTCTGGATCAGCTTCCTTCTCATAAACTCTGTAAATAGTTTCAATTGTTTTATCCTTCTTTTTTCTAGGGCATTCATCGCACAAAGCTTTTACTGGAGCTAAAACTGCTCCTTTTGGCGGCAAATCCCCAGTCAAGAATTTATTAAAGGCGTCCTCTACAATATTTGGCGTTGGAGGGCATCCGGGGATATAATAATCAACATCAACAACCTGATCAAGAGTTTTTACAGTATCATAAAATTCAGGGATATGAATCTCCCCTTCCTTGACATCGAAAGAAGGCTGAGGTAAAATGTTATCTTTATTTATTGTCGTTTCTGTCTCTTGATATGCCCGATCGAATATCAGTTTTTTGTTAAATAGATTTGCTAAGGCAGGTATACAGCCCTCATGTGCGCATGAGCCAAATGCAACTAGAATCTTAGATTTATTTCTAAGTAACTTTGCAAGCTCTTCATTTTCACTAGTCCTTATGGCGCCGTTAAAAAAGCAGACGTCGATAGATTTGTCCTTCATTTTTTTCAAATCTTCATATTTGGTGTCCATGGCTACAGGCCACATCAAGATATTTGCTTTTTCAATTACATCCAGTATCTTTTCATTGATATCTAAAACAGCAATTTCGCAGCCGCCACAGGAAGCAGCCCAGTAAAATGCTATGTTGGCTTTATTCATTTTGATTCCTCCAGATTCAGTGGAGAGGGGCCAATCTCTTTTAGTTTAATGACCATATCATTTACGACTTCTCTAAACTTGTTTCCTTCGCTTGCTGATATCCATTCTAGTCTTAACCTCTCCTCTTCTAATCCCATATCGTTTAGTAGCATCTTAAGAAGTTTTACCCTTCTGAGTGTTTTATAATTGCCTTGTGCATAATGGCAGTCACCAGGATGGCAGCCACCAACAAGAACACCGTCAGCGCCTTTAGCAAATGCATCAAGGACAAAAGATGGATCTACCCTGCCTGAACACATTACTCGTATAGGAACGGCATTTGGGGAAAACTTTAATCTTGAAACTCCCGCAAGGTCTGCTCCGGCATAAGTGCACCATTTGCATAGGAAAGCTATAATTTTAGGTTCAAACTCTTTCATAAAATCTACTCCAGTATAACCTCAATCATCTTAAACATGTTTTTTGATTCATCGTTTCTCATTGCAGCTGCTCCGCTTGGACAAGCAGATGCACATGTGCCACAACCTTGGCATAGGGCCTCATTTAATTTAGACCTCTTTATTTCCTTGCCATCTTTATTGGTAATTTCTCCCTCTAATGCCCCGTAAGGACAAAGCGTAATGCATACTCCACACCCACTGCATACATCTTCATTAATCTCACAAATCAAGGGCTCCTTCTGTAGTAAGTCAGAGGAAAACATCGAAAGTATTTTGGATGCAGCTGCCCCTGCCTGAGAAACTGATTCAGGAATATCTTTTGGGCCTTGGGCAGCACCTGCAAAAAATATGCCAGATGTCATGCTTTCAACCGGCCTTAATTTTGGATGGGCCTCCTTTAAAAATCCATTTTCATCTACAGATATTTTGAGTTTTTGCTTGAGTTCGATCATCCCAGAAGCTGGCTCGATTGCCATAGCCAGAACAGCAAGATCGGCTTTTATCTCTACTTTTTTACCTGTAAGAGTATCGACTCCCCATACGATGACTTTATCGCCATCTTCAAATATCTTTGAAACTTTACCTCTTGTGTATAAAGCATGATCTTCTTCTGTAGTCCTGTAATAAAACTCCTCATAGTCCTTTCCTGCAGTCCTAACGTCAATATAAAAAACATATGCATTTCCGTCATGAACCTTGTGTTTAAAGAGCATCGCATGTTTTGCAGTGTACATGCAACAAATCTTTGAGCAGTAAGGCTTGTGCTCTTCTATATCTCTTGAGCCAGCACACTGAACAAAGACAACGTCCTTCACAGGCTTACCATCTGAAGGCCTTATAATCTGCCCCCCTGTAGGGCCTGATGCAGAGAGCAGTCTTTCAAACTTAAGACCGCTAATAACATTAGGGTATCTGCCTCCACCGTAGTCTGAAAGATTCTCCAAAGGATATTCTCTGTATCCAGTTGCAACTACAATTGCGCCGGCTTCAACTTCCCTTAGTTCCTCTTGCATATCAAAATCAATTGCCCCTATTTTACAGACCTTTTCGCAGATTTTACATATACCTTTCTGGTAGTAAAGGCAGTTTTCTCTGTCTATTACCGGTTTGTTTGGAACGGCCTGTGGAAATGGCGTGAAGATGGCTGTTCTTTTTGCAAGACCTTCCTGAAACTCAGAAGAAACTTTTACTGGGCACTTGGTATAACAGTCGCCACACCCCGTGCAAAGATCCCAATTAACAGAAGTAGGTTTTTTCTTTATCTTCACTTTAAAGTTTCCAACATACCCACTAACATTCTCCACTTCAGAGAATGTCAAGAGCTCTATGTTTGGATGATTAGCAACTTCAACCATCTTTGGAGTTAAAATGCACTGAGAGCAATCAAGTGTTGGAAAGGTTTCTGATAGCTTTGCCATCTTTCCTCCAATTGATGAGTCCCTTTCAACAAGATAAGTTTTGTACCCGCCATTCGCAATATCAAGCGCAGCTTGTATCCCAGCAACTCCACCACCTAACACAACGGCTTTTTTAGTAATTGGAACCTCAATATCAGTAAGAGAGTTATCATTTTTGACCTTTTCAACAATGCTCTTAGTGATCTTAATTGCCTTTTCAGTAGCCTTGGCTTTATCTTCGTGGACCCAGCTACAGTGTTCTCTGATGTTAGAAATCTCGCATTGATATGGATTCAATCCCGCATTTTTTGAGTTTACACGAAAGGTTTTTTCATGAAGTGTTGGAGAGCATGCTGCAACGACGACACGATCAAGCCTTTCCTTCTCAATTGTCTCTCTCATAAGCTTTTGACCTGGATCTGAGCACATGTATATATAAGTCCCTGTATATGCGACTCCTTCCATTTTTGATATTTCTTGCGCTACTTTTTCCACATCAACTGACCCAGCAATATTGGAACCACAGTGACAAACAAAAACACCCACCCTAGGGGAAGAAGAGTTAGTATCCATTAAAAGTCATCTCGCTTATTTTGTACTATTAGTATAATTTTTCTAAATTTAAATGTTTTGGTTACAGAATCTTTGTTACTCGAATATTAATTAATAAATAAAAATAATTTCGGATATTATTCATAATTAAGTTATTTTCTCCGTATGACAAATATTTCTCTATTGTGATTTGTTAGAATTATCAATTTTTTTAATCTCTCCTTTATCAAAAACGTATACTGTATTGATAAAAGAAGGTATTTCGGGATCATGTGTTATCATGATTAAAGTTTTATTTTTACAAAATTCCTCTATGTTGTCAAAGAGTAAATTTTTAGTTCCTAAATCCAAGTGGGAAGAGGGTTCATCCAGAATAACAATTTCTGGATCCTCCAAAAATACTCTAGCTAGAGCGATACGTTGTTTTTGGCCACCTGATAATTTTGACCCCCTATCTCCAATTATATATTCATAAGAAATTCCTTTTTTATTTACAAAGTCATTACAACATGCCATTTTACATGCATTGTTCAATTTATCCTTCTGTATGTCTTTTTGACCCCAAGTAATATTTTCTTCAATTGTCCCATAAAACAGATACGGATCCTGCCCCATCCAACTTAAAATTTTGTGCCAACTTTCTTTTTTGATTTTTTGTATCTGTATGCCGTCTATAGTTAATTTGCCTGATTTGGGGTAAATCAGCCCCAATATTAAATCAATTAAGGTACTTTTGCCAACGCCAGTTGGCCCAAAAATAGCTATTTTCTCCCCCTTGTTTATAGTCAAATTAATGTTTTTTAGAACGTTCTTATCAGAATAGCTAAAACTGACATTTTTAAATTCAATTTTATCGTTGAAGTTGTTGATTATGGTATCGCCGTCTTTTTCAACATTCTGATACCCCTCATTAATCAATACATCAACTGCATTCATCGAAGGGATTTCAAATTTGATTCTGTAATATTCAGTTTGGATTGATTTCATATCACCGCTGAGCTTTAGAAAAACATATATCATTATCCCAATAACAGAGATTGGCACGTAAAAATAGGTCATAGTGAAATAAATAATCATTAAGATTGGTATAAAATTGGCAGGTTCATGCAGATAGGTGACATAGTTCATCTTGTCATTCATTTCATACCTTATCTTTGATAGATACTCTGTTTTTTCATATAGGAGCTTTCTGACAAAACTTTCCTTGGACATCGATTTGATATTTTTTAGGCCATCTAGGGAAGCTAGAGTTTCTTTCATAAAGAGGTTTCTTTGACTTAGGATAGTTGACCCGCTGTATCTTGCATTTTTTACTAGCCTTCCTAATATCAAAGTAACACCCCCTATAATTAAGAAGATCATTAGTGTAATTTCAAATGACAACAAAACTAAAAGTAGGATATAAACAAATAAAAGGAATATCAAAGGCAATAAATTTAGAGTTCTCAGATAGACATCCCTATCCTTTTCTATTTCATTTGTAAGAATATTTGTTATGTAACTTTTCATTGACCCATTGATGAAAATCCAATCGGAATACAAGATTATATCGCATATTTTTTTCCTTCTGCTTATCTCATACCACAATTTCTCCTTATTTATCAATGAGGCCAAGAATATATTTATCAAAGCTTTAATAATATAAATTAATGCGATCCCAATAAATAGAGAAAGAATCGTATATTCCACGTTTATGAGAGAATACGCTTTTTTTATATAGGATATAAGCTTAATATTAATATCATTAGATTGATTTAAGATTTGCTCCAGTGCAGGAACAAGTAAACTAATTGATAACATCTCAAAAAAACTCACAACAATCGACAATAGGATTATTATTGTTGATTGTTTTTTTCTCTTTTTGAACAAACTTTTTATCACAGACCTTACTGAATATTTTTCAGAAATTGTGATATCTTGATTTAACACCATTTGATCAGCTTGACAAAAACTACGTATATGTCTCAACTTTTAAGTATTAATTTAAATGTTTTGGTCAAAGTATCGTAAGGCGCCGAATAATAATCAATAAATAAAAATTAATCCGGATAAAATTGACAATAATTTTAATTATACCGGAGAAAATGTTCAGCGTATTTTCTATTAAATAAAAATTTGTATAATAATTTTATCTTTATTGATTTTTTATGTAGAAAAATTAATAATTTTCATACAAATGGTCAAATAATTATAGATATTTATCTAAACAATAATCTTTTTAAAGTGAAAAAACAATGTGTATACGGAACTCTATTTTTCGGGGGATTAAATGATAGATGAAACCCTAATAAAAAATACCGTAATTGAACTTCTAAAGGACTCTTCAACAAAGCTTCCTTTGGATGTCAAAAATGCCTTGGAAAAGGCTTATGAAATTGAAGAAGGACCTGCAAAGGCCCAATTAGAGGCTATACTAAAAAATATAAAAATGGCTGAGGAAACTTCAACTCCGATGTGTCAGGACACGGGCATTCACATATTTTTTGTTAAGATTGGTGATGTAGGGAATCCAAAACTTGAAAAAAAATTGGCCGGCATAATTGTTGACGGAGTGAGAGAAGCTACAAAAACAGTACCTTTGAGGCCTAATGCCGTTCACCCCCTCACAAGAAAAAATCCCGGAGACAATGTAGGGGATTATATGCCTTATATTAATTTTACTCCAATTGATTCTGATTATATAGAGATAACTGCAATGCCAAAAGGTGCAGGCAGTGAAAACATGTCAAAGGTAGCTATGCTAAATCCTTCTGATGGAATAAGGGGAATTAAAAAATTTGCTCTTGACACAGTAGTTAGTGCAGGATCAAAACCATGCCCACCCACAATAATCGGCCTTGGTATTGGAGGTAGTGCAGATATATCGATAAAGCTTGCAAAGATGGCATTATTAAGACCTATAGACAAAAGGCACTCAGATCCAACTGTGGCCACTTTAGAAAAAGAGTTGTTTGAAGCTTTTAATTCTCTAGGCATCGGAGTAATGGGGCTTGGTGGGAAGACTACTGTTTTAGGTGTCAATGCTGAGCTTGGCTACTGCCACACAGCATCACTTCCAGTTGCGATAAATGTCCAGTGCTGGGCAGGAAGAAAGGCAACTGCAAGAATTTACAAAGATGGGAGGGTAGAGCATCTGACCTACAAGAGGTGATATTATGGACAAGATACTAAATTTACCACTTGATGAAAAAACTGTTAGAGAGTTAAAGATTGGGGAAACAGTTTATCTTAATGGAGTTTTCTTTACCGCCCGAGATGAAGCCCATATGCATGCACTTGAGTATGCCAAGGAGGGTAAGAAAATCCCCTACGACTTTAAGGGTGCTGCAATCTATCACTGCGGGCCGATCATGGTAAAGCAAAATGACAAGTGGAGAGCAGTTGCGGCAGGTCCAACTACATCGACTCGAATGAATTCGCTTGAACCAGAGTTTATAGAGAAGTTTAAGGTTTCAGCAATAATTGGAAAAGGCGGAATGTCAAAGCCTACAGTTGATGCAATGAAAAAATTTGGATGTGTCTATCTTGCAATAACAGGTGGTGCCGCAGTTCTTGCCGCCAAGGGAATTAAAGAAGTACTTGGCGTAGAATGGTATGAGCTTGGGATGCCTGAAGCTTTATGGGTACTAGTTGGTGAGAAGTTTGGCCCACTGACAGTTGCAATTGATGCACATGGTAATAGCCTTTATGCCGATGTTGATAAGGAAGTTGAAAAAAATATACCAAGGGCAAAGGAGATATTAAAAATATAGGTGATTTAATGGAAAAACTTTCAAAGGAAGATCTGATTAAAAAAGCATCAAAACCGGCAGAAGATGCAATGAAACTACACCCATTTTACAAGGGAAAGATTGAGATTGCATCAAAAGTTTGTATAAGAGACTTCTCTGATTTTGCGATATGGTATACCCCCGGAGTTGCCGAGCCTTGTAAGGCTATCCACAAGAATAAGGAAGCCGTATTTGACCATACAAACAAGGGAAATGCAGTTGCTGTAGTGTCTGATGGAACAAGAGTATTGGGTCTTGGTAATATCGGACCAGAGGCCGCTATGCCAGTCATGGAAGGGAAAGCTCTTCTTTTCAAGTATCTTGGTGGAGTCGATGCGTATCCGATCTGCCTTGACACACGAAACCCGGACAAAATAATTGAAGTATGCAAACTGCTCAAACCCACATTTGGAGGAATTAATCTTGAAGACCTTGAAAAGCCAAAGTGCTTCTTTATCCTGGATAAATTAAGGGCCGATAAGGAAATGGACATACCGGTATGGCATGATGACCAACAGGGCACAGCTACTGTAGAAGTTGCAGGAGCGATTAATGCCTTAAAGGTCGTTGGCAAAAAACTTAGCGAAGCTAATATCGTACTTGTAGGAACAGGCGCCGCAAATATTGCAAGTTCAAGAGTCTTAGTTGCTGCTGGAGCAAAAAAGAAAAACATAACTGCAGTTGATTCAAAAGGAATCTTAAACGCAAACAGAAAAGACCTTGAGGCTGATAAAACAAATAATCCCTTCAAATGGGATCTATGCATCAATGCAAACAAGGAGCAGAGGAGTGGTGGGATAAAAGAAGCGCTTAAAGGAGCTGACATTTGTATAGCTGCATCAAAACCTGGCCCAGACACCATAAAAAAGGAAGAGGTAAGAGAAATGGCAACTGATGCAATCCTATTTGCATCCGCAAATCCTATGCCGGAGATTTGGCCGTGGGAGGCAAAAGAAGCTGGTGTTAGAATTGTTGGAACAGGAAGAAGCGACTTCCCAAATCAAATAAACAATTCAATTGTGTTCCCTGGTATTTTTAGAGGAGCTTTAGATGTTCGAGCAAAAACTATTACTGATGAAATGTGCGTTGCAGCTGCATTTGAAATTGCAAAGACAGCAGAGGACAAAGGTCTTTCTGATGAATACATAGTCCCCAAGATGAGCGAGTGGGAAGTATTCCCAAGGGAGGCTGTGGCCGTAGGCATGAAGGCAATTGAACAGGGCATTGCAAGAGTCAAATACAATAAAAACGAGCTTTATGAAATTGCCGAAAAAACCATCAAAAAGGCCAGAGATGAAACACACATGCTAATGAAGCATGGCATAATAGAAATGCCTCCTAAATAATTTTTTATTTTTTTAATGTAATTCCATATTCAATTTAAATTTTAATAGTTATTTTTTAGAGATAAAGAGATAATCAAACCTTTTAAATTCAATGTCTTAAATATCTTCATGGATTTATTTACCATTCTTAAAATATTCATCGGGGGGGTTGTCCTTTTTCATGCTTCTTATCTTGACATAAAAAAGAGAGAGATTGAAGAGTGGCACTGGATTATTCTTGCAATAATAGGATTTACTCATGCAATTTATCTTTCCTTTACATTTCAATCGTTTAGGCCCATATTGATTACTGGTGGAGTATTTTTACTAATGTTTGGACTTGCTCTTTTGTTATTCTATCTAGGGCTGTTTGGAGGAGGAGATGGAAAAATATTAATGGGCCTTGGAGCGCTTTTACCCTCCCTTCCCGGAAAAGAATATGCATTTGGACTATTTCCCGTATCAGTTTTTGATAATGCCTTAATCATCAGCCTTTTTCTCCCTATTTTGATTCTAGCATATAATTTATTTAGAAAGGATTCTCCAAAAGAATATTATTCAGGGAAGCTCAAAAAAATAGTTGCTATGATGGTCGGTTATAGACTAAAAACAGATAAATTGTCTGACAAATTTTATCCCTTAGAGGAGTTTAAAGAGGGAAAAAGAACAATCAGACTTTTCATTGGAGATTTGGATTTCGATGTCAAGAAGTATAAAGAAGAGTTGATTGAAAAAGGCATAGACAATCTTTGGGCGACTCCAGGTCTCCCATTTGTCGTGCCCATAACAATTGGGTATTTTATAGCTGTTTTATTTGGAGATGTTATGCTTAGAGTAGTTATGATTCTTATTTTATTAAAATGAGCATAATCTCGGGGCAATAATTCACCTAAAATAATAGCAATGCTTTTATACATTGACCCCTATCATAGTCAGTCCATGAAAAAGATTTTCAGTATCAAAATAGGCGGTTATCTAATTTCAATATTGATAATATTGATAATAGGAGTTTCCTATTTCATGCTGGGGGACAGATCTTTTTACATGGTTAGGGGTTCAGTTATAGCCTTTTTAGTGGCCGCAGTGATTCTCGAATACGTGTCATATAGGATTAGAAACGTGATTGACTACTTTAGAAACCCTCTGACAATAGTCATGGGTGTGGCAGACTCTTTGAAGGCTGAAAATCTACCACCAGGAGAGAGAGAACAACTGTTATTCCTGAAAAAAACTCTCGATAATATGGAAAAGATGTATAATGAAATTACATGAGGTATTAAAATGGTGAAAGTATTAATAGCCGAGGATTATTTGGAGCTTTTGGACTTTTATAAAATATCACTTGGTTACGAACTTCTTCTTGCAAAAGATGGAGATGAAGCATTTGAGATGTATATGAAACATAAACCCGACATAACTCTTATGGATCTAAAACTTCCAAAAAAGGATGGAATCGAGGTAATAAAAGAAATATTGGCGGTCGATCCAGATGCCAGAATAGTGGCCATTACAGCTTATGGCTACCTTGGACCCAAAGCTCTTGAAGCTGGGGCAAAAGATGTGATAAGAAAACCGTTTAAGATATCAGAGCTAAACGAATTAATTAATAAATATGCCAAGAAATAGACATTAGTAATAACTCTTAAATATATTAAATTATAGTTTATTTTAATGGTTTCGGAAAAGAATCAAAAAAAGAAAACTCCAAAGAAATGGTTCATAATTCCAGTTATTTTTATCGCTATGTTCATAGTGATAGACAATGTTTTTTTCACAGAGTATTATTCTAGTGGTCCCCCTCTACCACCGGTATTAGCTCAGAACGCAACAGATGATCAAGTTGAACAATACACTGAAAAGATTCAAGATTTAGAAAAACTTCTTTCCAGCGCCCAAGAAGAAAATGAAGAACTACTTGTTTATCAAGAACTATTTATTAATTCGCAGAAAAGATCGTCGCTGATTCTGCAGAGATATTCTACAAGAATAGAGAATAATATAGTTGAAGATCAGAGAGACATCGGAAAATTTATCACTCCAAATTCCGAAGGAATAAATCAATTAAATGAAAAAATCCCCTCTGGGAACTATCTCTTAAATTCATACGAGTACATCGTAGACAATTTTTACTACTATTATGACCCATTTACCCGGACTTCAGAAGGCACTCAGGAATGGACAAACATCAAGGCATATGATTTAAAAAATGATAAGTGGCTTGAAGTCAAACTCAGAGACTCTGTAACGACACAGAACTTCCCTGACATAATTTTCTACCCTGACGAAACTATAGATTTTGGAGGAGGGGATTGCGAAGATTTTGCTATTCTTTACACTTCAATGGCAATTACTAAAGGTTACTCTTCATATGTTTATATTGTAGATATAGATAAAGATGGGATACAGATACTTCATGCCATATCTACAGTAAACAACAGACTTCTTGTAGATATACCTTCAAAACTTTACATAGAAGGAAATAGTCAAGATGACCTTTTCATGAAATATATCAAAGCAATAAAAGCAGAAAGAGTTACAATAATCAATAGCTTCAATGATGAAGAGTTCTCAAACATAAAGAAAACTTACAGCTAGCTCCCCCAGCAGAATTCATTGTATCCGCATCGCTTACAGAAGTTCTTCCTATCCTTTCTAGGCTCCTTTTCTCCTTCAAGAAGTTCTTTTACTTTTGATAGTATATCCAGTACTTCCTTCTTGTCTTCGTCTTTAATCAGAAAAGGGATCCTCTGTTTGACCTGGTAATATTCTAAAAATCCCAAAGGTATTTTTATTCCTCTTTCTTTTTCTAAAAGCAGGGCATATGCTGAAACTTGTAGTTTTTCATGTTTTCTTATACCGTTTGAAAATAGCCCAGTTTTAAGTTCTACAGGAAATAAGTTTCCTTCTGAATCTTCTTCAAGCTTATCAATTTTTCCACTTAAACCCAACTCATTTGAGAATATCGAATACTCCATATCCTTCATCATGAAAAGATTTTTGTAAAGATTTTGGTCCTTGCCATAAAGACCTATGTATTTTTTGATCCGGATTGA
Organism: Methanofastidiosum sp.; assembly: GCA_035362715.1. NCBI lineage: Archaea > Methanobacteriati > Methanobacteriota > Candidatus Methanofastidiosia > Candidatus Methanofastidiosales > Candidatus Methanofastidiosaceae > Candidatus Methanofastidiosum > Methanofastidiosum sp. Next base: position 74,776 of record DAOSDU010000002.1, on the reverse strand, counting down.
TTTCAAGAGCTCATCTTCCTTTAATTCTTCCTGGAGCTCTTTAATGAGTTCTAGGTAGTCTACGCCGGCATCTTTTAATTTTTCCTTGTTTTTTATCATTATATTCTTAATGACTCTTTTGGAATCTGCATAGAGAATCTTAAAGATTTCATCGATTCCCATTTTTTCATCTATTCGTTGATCAATTATTATCTTTTCTCTCAACATCACTTCTTCGTATATCTTGTGTATTATCGTTCCGGTTAGCATCTCAGGTGTTTGTGGAAGCGGGAGGCCTTTAATTTTTTTGAGGTATAGTTTATACGGACAGAATAGGTATTCAGTCAGGTCTGTAACATAAATCATATCTTTGGCCTCGTTTAAGTAATTCTATAAATAAGCGCACTTAGAAGGAATATCAATAAGACAAGATACATTGCCTTCTTTATGTTTTTCTGTATCGCCCCTGAATTCTCATTATGCTTTAGAATTTTATAAAGTATGTAAAAGACAAAAATTACAATAGGCGTTACAATTCCAAGATAAATATAGCCGTAAAGCCCGATAACAAAGGGGACATATAAGAGAAAAGCCGCTATCAGAAGAGAAACAAAGGCCAAGCTAAATGTTTTTGACTCGCCTATTATAGCGGGGAGGGTTTTCGCGCCCTTTTTTATGTCACCCTCTAAATCTTCTATATCTTTTACAAGTTCCCTTGAGACCATAGCAAAAAATGAAATCAAGGCGAGAATTAATACGCCTTTATAACTTCCAACTGCCGTGCCACCATAGATAAAAGTTATGGATGTTAGAAAAGACACAAGGATGTTCCCCGAGAATGGTTTTCTTTTTAGAATCATTGCGTATATATACATCAAAATGCAAGCTGCAACACATATTGAAAATGCTAAAATATTAACCATAAATGCAAATATGCATGAAATAATAAACAACATAATTGAGAATCTATAAGCAGTCATTAAATTCATCGCGCCTCTTGGCAGGACTCTTTTTGGCGCATTTATCTTGTCTATCTCGTAGTCAAAGTAATCATTTATTGTATTTCCGCCGGCACAGGCAAATATTGCAACGAAGAATACTGAAACAATCTTGAAAATATCTGTAAATCCGCCTCCTGCCACAAGTGCACCTATTAGGACTGCAACGCCAGAAAAAAGTGCGTTTGACGGTCTTGTTATTTCAATGAATTCTTTTACTCCCATAGTATCCTCTCAATACTTTCAAGCTCTTCTATACTGCCCGCAGTCATCGGATAATTTGGCGTGAATGGACATTTAGGTTCCTTTTCTTTTGAAATCTGATAGGTATTTATTGTTCTTGCCATCTCGACTATCTCGTTTTTATCATAAGTCAAAACTGGCCTCAGTACAGGTGTTTTAACTGTTGAATCAAGAAGAGTAAGATTTTTTAAAGTTTGGGAGGCGACTTGGCCAAGATTTTCACCAGTAATAATTGCAAGATACCCTTTTTCATTACATACCCGCTCAGCTTCCTTAAGGAATCTTCTCTTGCAAAAAATGCATAACCACTTTTCTTTTCCATTCTCACATAATTTTTGCTTTGTATTTGAAAGGTATGGCACACCATCAATAATGTAATCTTTAATTTCATGGCCATATGAAAACTTCTGAAGATTTTCCTTTATTCTTAAATATTTTTGGTACCCTTCTTCGGTAATCTTAAAATGCATAAGATCTACCCTGCACCCTCTTTTCATCAGTAACCATGCTGCAACTGGAGAGTCAATTCCACTTGATACAAGACATAATGCATCGCCCTGCACACCAAGCGGTAGCCCTCCGTATGCTTCAACTCTTTCAGTGAAAAGATATGCATAGCCTTCAAGAAATTCTATCCCCATCTCAAAGTCATAATTCAAAAGACTTACTTCAAGATTAAGCTTTTCCTTTAGATATGCCCCTAGAACTTCGTTTACTTCATTTGAATTCATAGAGAATTCTTTAGTGATTCTTCTAGCACTAACCCTAAACTTCTTGCCTTTATCTTTTGATAACTCCAAAGACATCTCTTTAATATTTTCAAAATCTGATTCTATTTTTATAGCTGGTGAAAGTGATTTAATACCAAAAACATTCTTTAAAGCAATTGAAGCTTTCCTTGTTTCTTCTGTATAAACAATTAACCTGCCCAAGACAACACTAATTGAAGAGTAAGATATATCATTTTTATTTAGGCAATCCTCCATATTTTCCAATAGAGTCTTGTTCCACCATTTTCTTGTTTGATCTGACTTTAAGGCTATTTCTCCATATCTAACAAGGACGCAACCTTCCAATTAGCCCCCTCCTATTTTAAGGAAGCTCTCTGCAACATAGCTAATCTGTTCCCAAGAAAGGCCGTATGTGGATATCTTAAACTTTCTTGTCCTGCCAGGTTTCATCCCTATGATGCCTCTGTCCTTTAATTCGTAATAAAGAAAGTAACCTTTTTTCTTATGCGTTTTCGCAATGTTGTCATAAACGGGCGTGTCAAGTTTTATTAAATCGTGATTTTTAGGTTTTTCTCCAAGCTGTTTTATATCAATTTTTTCTAGCTCGTTTACAAGATATCTTGCCTTTTTGACTTCTTCGTCCCAATTTTTAACCCTCTCCTTGACATATGGAAAAGATGCCATAAGTGCCATAAGCGATGCCCCTCTAGAAGAGCATCCAAGTATTTCCAAAGGTTTTGACTTCCAGTTTGTTCCAGGTTTGAATACCTTATCTTGCCATCCTTCTTTTATGGCGAGTATACCAATATTTCCCCCGCCGGCCGCCCAGGACTTGTGGCCGGAACATGCAATAAAGTCGGCCCCTATCTTCTTTCCATCTATTTCCATCCTGCCTGAAGAGTATGCAGTATTAAGTAAAAAAGGAACAGAGTAATCATTACATATTTTTCCAACTTCCTTTGCATCAACGAGATTACCATATTCCCCATCGACGTGAGTCAATAAAGCGAGCTCTGGATATTTTCCTGTTTCTTGTTTGATTGATTCAAATCCTTCTGCGTAGCTTGAAGGACTGATCTTGTATTCTGGCTCTCCTCTGTTAGGAACTTTATATATTTTTAATCCAGCCCTCTCTGCAGCAACTTCGGAGCTATAGTGCATGTTTCCATCGCAGAGAATGCTACCTCCTGTTGAAATCGCATGCATCACACCATATTTTGCTTCCCTGCAACCATTAGTTGGCAGGGCATAATCCATTCCTAAAAAATCTGAAACTTCGCCTAAAAATCCGGCTATATCGGGCTCAGTAGTAATTTGGAGTGCTCCTTTGCACCAGTCACAGACGGAGTAGCCATCAATATATGATATGATTGCCTTCCTAGCATCAGGAGTGGTCTTACCGCCAGTCTGCAAAGGATTTAAATTAATAAAAGATTCTTCCCTATCTCTCAATTCAAGCTTTCCAATGTTCATTTGGACACCTTATCCGAAATCAAATCACAGTTTTTTCGAATACCCTCTATAATAGTCAAAACCTGTTTTTTTTCTTCTTCGTTCAATTTGTGAAAAGGAGCTGTTTTTCTCCAGATTTCTCTCAAATCTTCTATTAGAAATGCCATGTCAAAAGTTTTTTCTACCACATCTTCCATGATCTTAATTTATTAGGATTTTATTTAAGTATTGCCCTTGATCAGAAATGCATAACAGAAATCTTTAAAATTAATTAAAGTCTTTTAAGATAGTGGTTATAATGGTTGCAGAAAGAGTAAAACTTGTTATCCCCTCAAAAATTAGAGAGCTCTCGGAAAGGGCTAAAAAAATTGAAAATGTTATAAGTCTTGGCATAGGCGAGCCTGATTTTGATACCCCTGTCCATATAAAGGAAGCCGCAAAGAAGGCCCTAGATCAAGGATTTACCCACTATACAGAAAATCAGGGATTGTTTAAGGTCAGAAAAGCAATTTCTGATAGGTACATGCGATTATTTTCTGCTGAAGCACTTCCTCAAAATATTCTATTGACTGCAGGGGCATATGAAGCGGTTTATCTTGCTTTTGTGGCACTTCTTAATAAGGGGGACGAAGTTTTGATACCTGATCCAACATTCCTTTGCTATGAGAATGATGCTTATATGTCAGAATCCATACCGGTCAGAGTTCCCTTATATGAAGAGAATAGCTTTAGACCTTCCCAAGATGATATCCTTGAAAGGGTAAATCAAAAGACAAAGATGCTTGTATTGAATTACCCATCAAATCCAACTGGTGGCGTTCTTGAAAAGAGCGATTATAAGATGATAGCAGATATTTGCGAAGATAATACTCTTTACTTATTATCTGATGATACCTATGAAGAGATTGTTTTTGATGGATACAAGCCAGACTGCTTTTTAAACTACTATGATAAAACAATAATCACAAACTCGTTTTCAAAGAACTATGCGATGACTGGGTGGAGAGTTGGATTTGTAGTGGCCGAAAAAGAGATGCTCACTCCAATGCTAAGAGTACACCAGTATGCAGTTTCATGTTTGAACACACCTGCTCTCGAAGGAACATACACTGCCCTGACATCGTCACAAGAGTGTGTAGCCGACATGGTTAAAGAGTATGAGCGAAGAAGAAATCTCATTGTAAATGGACTGAACAAACTTCCAGGAGTTTCATGTATAAATCCAAAAGGAACATTCTATTGTTTTGCTAACATAACTGAGACGGGTATGACTTCAAGAGAGTTTTCTGATTTCATGCTTGACAATGCAAAAGTTGTAGTTGTTCCAGGCGATGCGTTCGGAGACAGAGGAGAAGGTTTTGTCAGATGCTCATTTGCAACTGATTACAAAAAGATTGAAGAAGCCTTACTTAGAATGGAAAAGGCACTAAAATCATTTTGATTTTTTTATTAATATATAAGCCCCCACCATTATTAGCAAACCCCCGACCCAACCTATGCCCGAAAGTTTTTCACCTAATATCACATATGAAAGGACGGCCGATACAAGCGCCCCCATTAAAAAGAATAATGTTGCTGTCAACGGACCTTCAATTTCTATTCCTCTATAGTATAAAAAAATGAATATAATTTCTAGTAGAGCCAGTGCAAGTATTGTGTAAGGGATTGAATACAAGGGTTCTAATGTATCCAGACCAAACAGAATAGAAACAATTATAACAATGAAAAGTGATCCAATGAAAATTCTTATTGCAGAAATCATATAGGAGTTTACTTTTTTCATAGTGATCTTTGCTAAAACATTTGTTAATCCTACCTGCATTGACGCCAATAACACCAATATGTCACCCCAATGAGGGTTCAATGCCTTCCCGTCTGTAGATATAAGATACATGCCGATAAACATTATCCCCATTGATACATATTGGCTTTTTTGAATCTTATCTTTAAGCAAGAAATGCGAGAATAGAGCTGTGAATATAAAGACAAATCTGAATACAAATCCAGCATTGATTGCTAAGGTATATGCTTGGCCTATGTATAATGTCATCATAGCCGTACCGCTTCCGATTATTCCAATAATTGAAAGGTCCTTTAATGGCAAAGGTTTTGTGTATTCTACTCTTTCCTTTAAGAATAGCATAGCAAGAATCATAAATGGGATAGAGAGAAGCGACCTAGACGACATCAAACTATACGAAGAATATCCTTGATTTAGGGCCATTTTAACAAGAATTATAGAAAATCCATACAATGCAGAAGAAGTAGATAAAACAACAATACCTTCAGTTTTCATTTAAACAGCCCGTAATAAGGTATCTTAGTTAATTATTTTATATATTCTTTGTTTTTTAGTAAGCTTTTTATATAATTGATTTAATGTGAATTAGACTAGGCCGGGAGGTTAGGCGTCTCCTGTTACCCCAAGCCGTCTTAAGAGGGGCCGAAGCCTGGAAAGCAGTTGGATATCTACATGGTGGAGTCCCTACGATGTTGAAGCCATGTCCTACAGGATTGGCGGCGGAGTAGTCCCTTTTGGAAGAAATGGACAAACCCTTCACCTTTCGAATCCCGCCAGGCCCGGAAGGGAGCAACGGTAGGGAGGACGTTTAATGCTTGTAGGGTAGCAGGGTCGAGTACGGGGGAATCCCTCCCTTGTAGTCTATTCTGCTCATTTCCAGGCGAGTCACTATCCATATATTTAAAAACAAACTTAAATGAATATTTTTAAGCCGAGGTGGCCCAGCTTGGTACGGCGCGGGATTGCTAATCCCGTTCTCCCTGTGAGATCTAGGGTTCAAATCCCTACCTCGGCGCTTTAAAAAAATATTATAGACTATGTTCTGGACCACTTAATCTTTTGTGATAACATTGTCAAGAACTTTTGAATTAGGTATCAATAGGTACTTTCCATCGTCCCTCTTTATTTTTGTGTATATCAAAGAAACTTCTTCTACAGTTCCTTCCAGGCCATCAATTTTTATCTTATCTCCTACATTTATCTGCCTGTAAAAAACTATGAAAACTCCTGAAAAAAAGTTTGGAACGATATTCTTTAATCCAATTATAGTTATTATAGACCACAAAACCATTATTATTGTAATTGTTATTACCAGTATTTCCGTACTTACTTTAAGTTGTGTCAAAGCCATTGTGCCTACTAATATATAGATAAAATACCTTATGCCTTTCCCAAAAAACCAGTATTTCGGGATGTTTGTGTCTTCGAATACCTTTTCTACAAATATGGCAATCTTGTCTGCTACTACAAGCCCAATTATAACTACAAAAAAAGCTATCAGGATATTAGGAACGTAAGTAATGAATAACCCCACTGAGTTGCTTAAACCTGGTAGATTTAGTACTTCAAAAGCTAAGAATATTGAGATTATGTATACAATCCAGCTAATAAAAACTTCGATACTTTTTAAAATTTTAAATCCTATTCGGCCAGTGATCTTTTCAGCTTCTGTTTTTTTAAGGGCGTTCTCAATTCCTATTTTTTTCATTAGTGTCTGGGTCACTCTGCCAAGACCTTTGCCAATAAAAAATCCTGCAACAAGAATTACCATTGCAAAGAATATCCTGGGCAAGATTTGTGAAAAAGCAGAGATTAATGAATCAAAAAATAATCTAATTTCAAGGAATATTATATCCAGATCCATTTTAATCTACCTTAACCTCATCAGGGTCAACTTCCCAAACAAGCTCTCCATTTTTGAAGATACGGATCATATTGTCAGACTCCGCAAGAACTATCGCAACAGCATCTGTAACTTTTGTCATCCATGCGGCAGATAGATGTCTTGCTCCAAGGCCCTTTGGTAAAGAGATCCCATCCTTTCCAGCCTCTAGATACCTTGAAGCTGCGAGCAGTTTTCCATCGCCAGAAATAATAAATGCCCCATCAAGCCTAGAAAATTCCTTTATCATATTCTGGACGCCTGCATCGTTAATGGTGACATAACTTCTTTCAAATGGATTGTAAGTTATCTGAGAAGATTTCTGCATGACATTTCCACAGTCGCCAATAATAAAGGAAGTTCCTATTGGCTTACCTTCCTTCCCTTTTCTACCCAATTGAACGGCTATGGAAAGAACAGAATAAATAACTTCTGTTTTAACATTTTTCAGAGAGAAAAACAGTTCATAAATACCTTTGGCATTTATCTGATTTGTTTTTCGTGTTATAATGAAATTATAATACTCGCTGTCAAGCTTCCCGATATAGACAATCTTATCCTCGTTTTTTAGTAAATCCTGCATGAGGGCGGCAGAAATAGCAAATTCGAGTCTTGTCGTGATCTTTTTCAATATACCGGGTACAAAGATAATGTTGTCAAATTTTTTCTTTATTTTCTCATTTGAAGATACCCCAAAGAGATTTGTCTCTCTAGAAGAAATAAATCCCTGAAGCCTCTCCATATCTTTTATTGAGTCAACTTCAACTAGAACAGCATCTGCACCTATTTCCTCGAAGAGTGTTGTTCCTGCTCGTATAAATGGATCGATTTCCATATTTTTACCCCATGAAGTTTTTTTCTATTACTTCTCCTTCTGGTTTTATTTCAGAGAATATCTGGCCCTGAAATTTGTAAATCTTTGTGCGCTTGTCCATCCAGCAATCTAATGGGAGTCCGGCTTTTTGGCAAGTGTTGCATAGAAAATCTTCGCTATTCCACTTTTCTTCAACTGGTACCTGTGGGAGAAGTAAACCTTTTCTAAATCCTAATTCAACGATAAGCCCATCCCTGCCAACTTCAATTTTTGAGGGATATTGATTTGTATTGGCCACACTGATTAGCTCAGGGGGCGTTAGAACTGTAACCTCAACTACCAAGTTCTTAATTTCATCAGGTCTAACCTTTTGAAATCTGGGATCCCTAGTAGCTGAAGATACTGAAGCGTCAAGGACCGCGTCTATCAAAGGGAGTACAGGTTCTGGATAGCCTATACATCCCCTCAGACTATATTTAGGATAAGTATGAAGTGTCACAAAGACACCGCAATTTACTTTAAAGGATTCTGGGATATCTTGTATTTCTATATTTTTTCTTGTGTTGATGTAGGATTCAATATTCTTCCTTGCGAATAATACAAGTTTTTTCCCTTCCTCTAAATTATACATTAAAGATAATTATTTAAGTCAATATAAATAGTTTTTGTATATGGTGATTATATCGAAGCTGTAATACTTGCCGCAGGCAAAGGGGTGAGACTTTCTCCGCTCACAGATGAAATACCAAAACCGATGCTGCCTTTAGGCGATACTACAATACTTGGTAATATACTTAGAATATTCAAATCGTCAGGAATAAAGAAAGTCTCAATAATAGTTGGGCACAAATCTGAAATTATTGAAGAGTATATCAAAAATAGCAATTATAACCTTGACATTAATTTTATCGAGCAAAAAGAACGTCTTGGAACTGGGCATGCACTTATGATAGCGTCACAATATGTAAATTCTGATTTCATATGCGTCTATGGCGATCTTCTATTCAAAGAGGATTTTATCGTTTCTCTTCTATCAAAGTTTAGATCTTCTGATTCGATTGCCACTATGGCACTAACAAAGAGTGAAACACCGGAATTTTTTGGAAGTGTGCTCGTAGACGAAGATGAAGTGGTGGGCATTTATGAGAAGTCGGATAATCCGCCTTCTAATTTAATCAACACAGGCATATATTGTTTCAGAAAAGAAGCCTTTTCATATATAAACAAAACTAAACTCTCGCCAAGAGGGGAATATGAACTCACAGATTCTTTAAAGATGATGATTGAGGATGGTAATGAAGTCAGATGGATTCCATTGGGAGGAAAATGGCTGGACATTGGGAGGCCTTGGGACCTAATAGATGCAAATATGTTCTTTTTAGAAAGCTTGAAACATTATATATCAAATGATTCAAAAATTTCAGCCAGTTCAAAAATAGGATACCCCGCCCATATCGACTTTGACTCAATTATTAATTCTTCCGAGATTATTTCACCATGCCTCATATCAAACAATGTAAATATTGGAAATAATTCTAAAATAAAATCGTCCGTCTTAAGGAAAAACGTGAAGGTTGGCAAAAATTGCACTGTTGAAAATTCTGTGGTAATGGAAGGAGTGAAAATTGGAGATAACTCTGTTGTCTCGTTTTCTATAATAGGAGATAATTCAGACATCGGCTTCAATGTAACTTTTGAAAGTGAATCAAAAGAGAACATAAAAATTGAAATCAAAGGAGAACTTGTCGATTCAAACAGAACTAAACTTGGAGCAATAGTAGGAAAAAATGTAAGAATCAGTGACAATAAACTAATAAAGCCAGGCCAAAAAATTGATCCTGGAGTTACAATTTAAAGAAAAATAAAAATTATTTATTCTAGTTCCAAAAGATGATTGCAATATGTGCACTTGTAAATCTTTTTTCGATTCTCCATTATATGTGTTGGAACGACTTTTGATCCGCAAAGCGGGCATTTAGGGAGGTTCTGTGGCTCCACGTTTGTTCTCATTATATGTTTAACTCCAGGAATTCTCTTGATTTTTTCTCTTTGTGCATGAGTTAAAAGCCCAACGATTATACCTATAATTCCAAAAGCTCCCAAGATATATGCAACAGGCCTATACTCGTCATGCCAGAATGTTTCTCGTTTTGTTACAGTTTGAAGTTCTTGGTACGGAATCCTCTCTTCATATGTTTCAGTTACGTTTTCAATAACTGTTTCGAGATATTCTTGCCTAGTGACAAAGGATTCCTGTTTTATTAGTGTATATGTTATTGTTTTTGCATACGCAAAAAGTCTGTTTGAAAGAATTATCCTATACTGCTGGATGCCAGTATTGGCTGGAACGGTCCAGATGCCATTTAATTCAATCGTTCCGATGGGGGCGTCATAAAATGCGTTATAGGATTGTTGGTTCAACCAAAGCTCATAATTTTGGCTATCTATAATTTTAAACTCAAACCAACGTTCAATATCCCTCTTAGTAGGATCGGTAGTTATAATGTATTTGATGCGGTCATTTGGCTTCATTAAAGGCTCGCCCAGTAATATATAATCATTTGGCTGAAAATCTTTTACAGAATCAATTATCGTTGAATTTGTATATGCTATTACCTCTCTACTCCTTTTAACAAGTGTTTCCTTTGGGACTGTTCTTTCCCTAATCTCTACTCTCTCCAATGTTACATATTCTTGTGTTGTAACTGTTCTCTGGAGGGGAATGGTTGTGTAATAAAATAATCCTCCAGCAACAATTAGAAGAATAAGGCCCAAAACAATAAAATCATTTCTTCCTGCCATAGTTATCACCATTGAAATTATTATATATTATATATAATACCTATTTATGTTTATCGGAAACAATTAAAAATTCCACTAAATATTGAAGAAAATAAAGCTATTAGGCATGTTTTATAGGATAACGTGCACCACAAGCTTCACACTGCAGAAAAGTAATCCTATCTTCTCTAATAATTCTAGTATCAGGCCTGTTGCATTCAGTGCATATTACTGACTCTTTGGCATATTTCTCAATCTTGTCACTAATAACTGAAGATGAAAATTTTCCCTGGAATATAGCTTCCTGACCGCTCATATTTCCTGCTGTGGCAAGTTCCCTTAGAATATATTTTAAGAATGGCTCAACATCCCTGTTTAGAACTTGGGCAATTTCCCTGAAATTCTTGACTATTGTTCTGTTACCCATAATAAATGAGTCTGCCCTGGGAATTTCAAACCTGTTTGTTTCAGAGACGTTAATAGGCAATAACTCTTCTGCCCGTTTTAGAAGGGATTCGTAGTCTATCTTTTCATCTCCCATATTGGCCAAGTGAATTTTGTGATTTATAAAGTTACCGAAAGTTTTAAATCGGAAATCAGATTTTCTATTATTACCAGCCGGGTAGGGTAGTGGTCAATCCTGCGGGGTTTTGGTCCCCGCGACAGCGGTTCGAATCCGTTCCCGGCTACCATATTCTTCCTCAATATATTTATATAATATAACTGTCTTAAATAATAAGATAAAATGTCTAAGAAATTATTTGCCTTATTTATTGTTGTCATTTTGATACCTATTGCATCAGGATGCAGCTCTAAAGATAGTGACCAAACAGCAAAAAATGTGTTAGAGGATTGGAGAAATCAGAACTTTAATCCGATAGAGGAAACTAGTTCAGATGGAAGAACGTCTACAATCCCCAATCCCCTCAAGGGCGAAACACCTTCAGGCTCTATTGCTTGCCCAATGTATATAACAGACTACAAACAAAGATTTGAAGGAAACAGAGTCTACATTGAAGGCAATGTATTCAATTATGGGGATTCAAGCTATAAAAATCCACCAATAAACTGTGTAAAACTGTATATTTTCTTCTATAATATTAATGGAAATGTTATAGGAGAAGAGTCTTACTATGTGAATGTCGGTGAACTCAGCTATGGTGAAAAGTATCCATTCAGTTTCAGTGCAAATATTAGGTCAGGAACAGAAAGATACCTAGTCAAAGTAAGGTGTTGCAATAGATGAAAACTGGCGTGGGGCAAACTCTTGCCATATCCTTTGGTTTCTGTAACGAGAATAAGAAACTGTTTGTTCCTACCATTTTATCAATGTATATAGTTTACTTTCTTTCAGTATTTTTGAACAATTATTTTTATCATGATATTGATAAAATGCTAAATACTCAATATCTCACGCTCGGAGAAAAATCGACTTTTTTCTCAGATATACCTTCATTTTTACCACCACAATTTTCTGAAGTTTTCCTTTTTCTTTTCAAAGGAGATCTATTGACGCCATTCACATCATTTTTAATGGGCATGATTTATGTTGTCGGAGTAGCGATTTTATTCTTTTTAGTTGAATCTATGTATCGGGGTAAAAAAATCAATTATAGTAATTTCTTTAAATCTTTTCCAAAAATAGTCATTTCAAGCATATTGACAGTAATATTGATAGTAATCGGTATCGTAGCCTATGTATTACCTGGGGTATTCTTAGTCTATCTTTTTTTCTATGTTGTCCCTGAGTCAACTTCAAGCAACAATTCATTATTTACCGATATGAAGAGGGGGATTTCACTTGTCTTTAAAAATCCAGATTACACTTTGGGCCTTCTTGCCGTAATAACTGCTACAATTTTTTCATTAAATTATATCCTGCTTCATTTAAATGACCTTGGGGTGCTCGGAGAGAGGGGAATATTGCTTGATCTATTTTTTATCCTTATACGGGGCATTGTCTATACATGGGCTTTGATATCTAACATGGTGGCATACCTTAGGCTAGAGAACTGACAATCTTTTCAACTTCCTTCTCAATCTCTTTTATTATGCTTTCGTAGTTATCAGTCAAAGAGCCTCCACCTTGGGAAAAGTTTTCTCTTCCTCCGCCTCTCCCACCAAATCTTGCCAAAATTGAATCTAGAAGGGTCCGCATGTCATAATTTATATCTTTTGATCTGCCACATACGACAAATATACCATCGTCAATTAAAAAGAGAACTAAAAATGTCTTTGATTGTTCTATTAACTCGCCTGCTTTTTTAATAACTAATTTTCTATCAAGGCCTTTAAAGGTTTCAAGGTATAGTTTTGTTCCGCATATATCTTTAGGGCAAATTGATTCAAAACTCTTTTGAGAAATTTCGGCTAGATTTTGTCTATATTTATCATTGTCTTTTAATAGGTTAGAAATAGTCCTTTCGACATTTTCAGGTGCAGATTGAAGTATCTCCATTGATGCCAAAGAAATCTTTGATAGATTCAATGCTTCGTCTTTTGCTTTCTCGGCCACCTCGAATTCTAATCTGTAAGAAAATTCTCCAGTCTTATTGACTTTAGTTAAAATAAAAAAATCAATTTCTTTGGTGGAGTCTACGTGGTCTCCAGAGCAGGCGGCAAAATCATAATTTTCTACTTCAACTATCCTGACTTCTTCAGTCTGTATCCTATCAAGCTTTATCCTAATATCGGGGAATTTTGTAACGACTTCTTCTTTCTTGGAATTGTGGACAATTACTTTCCTGTTTTCAAAAATAATATTGTTTGTAAGCTTTTCAGCTTCAAGAAGTTTATCCCAGCTGAGCTCACCAGAATATTTTATATAAAGCGCATTCTTTTCTTCCTTTATAGAAATCTTATCCAAAGATACTTCTGGGATTACTTTTGAAAGTGATCGAAAAAATATATGCTCCCCTGTATGTGCCCTTTTATCCTTCATAGAAAAGAATAACTGCGGTTAAATAAAACCTTTACGCTATCCAATCTTTGAGATAACTAAGTTGATGAAACTTTTTCCTTCCTTTAAGAGCTCTTTTCCAGAATCAGTTATAATGTAGTATTTCCTGTTTGGTCTACCATGTTCTGAATCTTCCCATTCTGAAGTAACATAGCCTCCCTTTTCAAGATTGTATAAAACTATATAGCTAGTTATCCTAGCCGGAGCAAATGAAAAGTTTTTTTCTATTTCTGCCTTAACTTCATATGCATACATTGATTTATTAGATAAGAGGCTTAGAATATATATCCACAGAACTTCTGTTGTAAGCTTTTTTTTGAGTCTATCGAGAGGCATTTACGCACCTTTAATATTTTATCACCATAAACTATTTAAATCTTTATAATACTCTAAAAATATCATGTCATCTTTTAGGAGGTACCTATATGGGAGAAATTAGGGTTGCAATTGCTGGAGTTGGCAATTGTGCTTCATCACTTGTTCAAGGAATTGAATATTATAGAAATAATGGCACAAAACAAATAATTGGTTTGATGAACGAGAATTTAGGGGGTTACAGACCTCAAGATCTTAAGTTCGTCGTTGCATTTGATATTGATAAAAGAAAGGTTGGAAAAGATATAAGTGAAGCAATATTTCAAAGCCCAAATTGCACGAAAACTATTTACAAAAATGTTCCAAAGTTTGGGGCAAAGGTAATGATGGGGCCTGTTCTAGATGGTTTTGCATCTCATATGGGCGATTACTCAGAAGACAGGAGATTTGTAGTTTCTGATGAGAAACCTTGTGATGTCGTATCTGAGCTTAAAAAGCATAAGGTCGATGTCCTGATAAACTATATGCCAGTTGGTTCAGAAAAAGCAACAAAGTTTTATGCTGAAGCTGCACTTGAGGCAGGAGTAGCATTTGTAAACTGCATGCCAGTTTTCATAGCTTCGAATGAAGAGTGGGCAAAAAGATTCGAAGACAAGGGTATACCAATAGTTGGGGATGATATTAAGTCTCAGCTTGGCGCAACAATTGTACACAGGGTTCTTACAAAACTATTTCAGGATAGAGGTGTTATCGTTGATAGAACTTATCAATTGAATACTGGAGGAAACACAGACTTTCTTAACATGCTTGAAAAGGATAGATTAAAATCCAAGAAGATTTCCAAGACTGAAGCGGTCCAGTCGCAGCTTGACGTTCCATTAAACCCAGACAATATTCACATTGGTCCATCTGACTATGTTCCATGGCTAAATGACAACAAGCTCTGCTTTTTGAGGTTAGAAGGAAGAGGATTTGGAGATATACCTTTGAACTTGGAGCTAAGACTTTCAGTAGAAGACTCACCAAACTCAGCAGGCGTTGCAATAGATGCAATAAGATGTGCAAAACTAGGTCTTGATAGGAAGATAGGCGGACCACTGACATCAATTTCAAGCTACACAATGAAGCATCCGTTAATTCAGTACTCAGACTCTGAAGCTAAGATTAAAGTCGAAGACTTTATCTCAGGAAAACTTGAGCGCTAAAGAAAAACTTAAATATCTATTTTTTTCTCTTCTTCTATGAAGAAATTAATTGTTATATTGCTAATATTTTGCATAATATCCTCTTTCGGGCTTGTAGTTGCGGAAGAAAACACTGACCCAGTAATATGGAAATCTAAGATTAATAGTTGGGTTCCATTTGTTACTGCAACAAATGACGGCGCATATACAGCCGCAAGCTCTCTTGATGGGTCATTTTATTATTTTGATAAATCAGGCAATCTTTTGTGGAATTCTAATGTTGGTCACAGAGTGGTATCTCTTTCAATTTTAGAAGATTATTCAAAAGTTACTGCAGTCACAGGAGAAAAAATATACATATTTAATAGTTCGGGAACACAATTGAATGAGTATAAATCCGTAAAGGGAGGATTCATGACTATAACTCCTGACGGCGCCTACATTGGAGGGAGTTCATCAAATAGTTATGCCATGGTCTATAAAGATGGAAAGCCTTTGTGGGACTATAAGACGGAAGATAAAGTAAATTATGTTTCTATAACTCCAGATGGCCAAACATTAGCTATAGCTTCATCAGACAATAATGTGTATCTTATCAGGTCAGGTTTGCTCTTATGGAAATATGATACAAAAATGCCCGTAATTTCTGTTGCAGTAACGCCCAATTCTTCATATCTAGTATGTGGAACAGGAAGTCTTGAGTCAAAAGAGGGAGATGCTCCAAAGGACTATAGAATCTATTTGTTTGATGGCAATGGAAAATTATTATGGGATCAAAAAATAGGTTACACCGTTACTTCTGTTTCAATGACGCCCGACGGATCTTATATTGCTGTAGGTGCCTGGGATAAAAAGGTGCATGTATTCTCAAAGACTGGAGAACATTTAAGAGAATTCAAGACCGAAGGAAACGTCTGGTCAGTTTCAATAACGCCTGACGGGAAAAATGTTGTGGCAGGCTCAACTGATACCTATGTTTATTTCCTAGATGTAGAATCAATGCCAACACCTGAGAAGAGCTCAAAGTTTAATCCTACATATATTGCAATTCCTCTATTGATAATTTTAGCATCAGGAGCTTTGATTTACACGAAGAAGATTAAGAAGAAATAATTATTTTTTATATTTCTTTTATTTTTAATTCTCTAATTATATGAGTCACTTTTGTTCAAACCATAAAATTAAATATTAGATGTCTCAATTAAGTATTAATGGAAATTGAGTATTCAAAGGATTCGATAATATTGGAAAATAAGTCCTTATCTAACGTTGATAGGTTTGTACTAGAGTTTTTAGACATACTAAAAAATCATTTTAGGTATGTTATAGTAAGTGGTTACGTTGCTATATTATTCGGCAGATCCAGAGGTACTGAAGATATTGATATATTAATTGAAAAAATAACTAAATCTGAATTTTTCAACTTTGTCAGTGAAATCGAAGATAGATACGACTTTCTTAATCCTGAAGATAGAGAAGGTTTGTATGAGATGTTAAGTGAAAATTTATGGATAAGAATATCTAAAAAGAATGAAATTATACCTAACATCGAACTTAAAATTATAAAAAATGAGTAGAGAAATATGTATTGGATAACAGATTGAAAGTTGAATTGGATAAGAATCTACTGTATATATCCCCTATAGAAATCCAGTTAGCATACAAACTTTTTTTAGGCAGCGAAAAGGACATAATGGACGCAGTATATTTATATGAGTTATTTCAGAATAATGTCCAAAGAGATGAAATCGAATACTGGGCCAAGTATTTTAAGATTCAAAATAAGTTGGATAATTTCTGGTGAATTGATGAAGGAATCTGAAAGAAAAAAATTTGATGAGAACAGAGAACAAATTCTAAAGGAGCTTGAGGAAGAAAAGAAAAGAAACTTCAAGCAGAAAATAGAGTTTGTAAGATTATATGCAGAATGGATAAAGAAAACACCAAATAAAGAGTGGAGCAAACAACACTCAAAATTTATCAATTCAATGTACAAGAAAGATTAGATCTAAAAGAGAATTCATAGAGTTGTTGAACCTTATGGAGAAAGAAAAAGGTCTAATAGAAAACTCATACACTAAAAAAGCTATAAAGATTCAAGATGAACTTAGAAAAAAATCGGGGGAATGGAATTGCTGAGGTAGCAAAATGGAGAAGGGCGCATAATTATTTTACAAAAATACTAACTACTATTCCTTCTCAATTTCAATTATTTTGACATTTTTCTCGGTGACAACAATGAAATTGTTTGCCAATTTTTCTGAATAAAATTCAAGTAGTTGTGATAATACATAAATTTTATTTTCTGGTCTTTCATTTTTGAGTCTTAATAATATTACTCCTTTGTGCTCTCTGTTAAATTTAAAAATGAGTTCCCCAAAATCTTTATCATTAGTAATTAGAATAAAATTCTCTCTGTTGGCCTTATCTATTATTGTTTCATCATCGGCACCTTTTGCCTCATCGTGAACTGACAATACTTCGTGGTTTAATGATCTTAGCCATCTTGCAACTTTTGGGCCGGTGCACTCATCAACTATAAATTTCATCTTTAAATTGCCTCTGCAAGTGGCATATAGGTAGTATTCTCAATTGTTTCGGATGCGTATACAAGACAAGCATTAATATCGTCTTTTGTTAGCCCTTCATATTCCTTCAATATTTCATCAACTGTATAGCCATTAGCCAATAGATTTAATATGTATTGTACGGATAATCTTGTGCCTTTTATGATTGGCTTTCCTGTCATGACTTTTGGATTAATAATTATCCTTTGAAGAAGTTTTTCCCTATCCATCTTCTCACCATGTTATAATGTTTAACTATATATTTAAATTGTACGGTATATATAATATAAAAAACACGAAGCCAACAAAGATAAATTAGAAAAGCTATACCTAAACAAGGTCATACATTATCTGGCATGTGTCGCACTTATAGACTGTTTCCCTTTTCCCCTTGTCAGAAACTTCAGTTCTAATTAATGGCCTCCCGCACCTTTCACAAGAGTAGCCTTCCCTTCTTACACGAAGTGATGGAATCTGAGGTCTTGGGGCTGGCACCACAGGATAATTGTCATAGTAAGGATCATATTGGCCCCTAGAGCGCTCCATCGGAAGGTAATTTTCTGGGACGTATCTTTCTTCAGGGTAGTACCTCTTCTCATAGTATTCGCGCTCTCTTGGCTTTGCTCTTTCCCTTTCAAACTTAGGGAATTTGATGCCATCTTCGGTAAGGGCGCTTCCAACAATTGCACCTATGAATATAGGGTAGATATAGAGTACGGCAGTAATAAGCATGTATAATTTTGTCCCTGATGGAACTGTAAATGGAATCCTCATGGTAATGCCAGGCTCTAAGAAGTCACCCACAATAAAGGATATCACAAGAAATATGATAAAGACAATCAATGCACATAGAGAGAATGAAGCGATTGCACTTTTGACGCCCCTCGATCTCTTGCCGCCGACAATGCCTGCTACAATAGGGCCTACCACAGGCGCCCATATCATAAGAATTGTCAGTAGAACCATCCAAAGCGATGACTTGAGGATATTCTCTATGTTATCGTCTGACATCATTGGTAATTGATTTTTCTTATTTATAAGTTTTTCTATCAAAAACGTTATGTACTATTATTATACAGTGGTCGGCATGCAGTACCATAGGAGATATTGAAACTCGTTTTGCATTCTTTAATAATTCTTCATCTTCTTGTGAAAGGCCCATGTGATCCCCCAAGACAAAACAGATTTTGTCTGATTCAATATTCAAGCTTTTGATATCTTCCCCTTCTTCGTGAAGATAGATTATTTCACAATCAATTTCATTTATGACTTGAGAAAAGCTTTTCTTTGATACGAATATCCCAGGTGTAGACTCAGTCTCTTTTTCTGTCACGTTTTCTAGAGCTTTCTTTATCAGCCCCCCTGTGCAGCGCTCATCAGGGCTTAGATATCTCAAATCATTTCCAACAAATCTAAGTGTAACTGGCGGATTTGGTTCGCCCTCTAAAATTACAATGAACTCTGTGTCTCTTCTTAAATCATGCGATAGGAAAAATGCCGAGTTAACACATCTGGCCACAATATCCATTCTGCCACCATCTCCTGGAAGGTCGTTTAGAGAGAAATCCTTTGAAGTTTTGGCCTTGGATGCTTTTAAGATGAATATTTTCTTCATAAAAATCAAAAGATTTATTAACAATTTAAGATTATCCAATACGTATGGACAGTCTTGATATAAATATCCTTAAGATTCTAAATCAGGACGCTAGGACAAGTTTTTCAGAGATAGCGAGAAGGCTAGGTCATTCCATAACGACCATCTCTTTGAGAGTAAAGTCTATGGAGGATGCTGGAATCATAAAAAAGTACATACCTGTGCTTGACTCAGAAAAGTGCGGCTATGACTTTACGGCTGTTATACACCTCATCATTTCTAAGGGAAAGCTAAAAGAGGTAGAAGACATAATAAAAGCAGAGAATAACGTCGTTGCTGTTTATGATGTGACCGGTGGCTATGATGCGATTATTATAGGGAGATTTAGGAATAGCTCCCATCTTGAAAAGTTTACGAGATGGATGCAATCAATTGATTTTGTGGAAAGCGTGTCCACTTCAATTGTCTTAAACATCATTAAGGAGGACATGGAGGTAAAGTTTGACTAGCGAGCTTTCTAAGAAACTTTCAGATTGGTTGCGAGAAAATGTTAATTCAGGTGGCGGAAAAGGTGTCGTATTTGGGTTAAGTGGTGGCATTGATTCGACTGTGACAGCCTATCTCTGTAAGAATGCTTTTCCTGAAAACTCTCTTGGCCTTATAATTCCCTGCTATAGTAACAAAGCCGATATGGACGATGCGAAGTTAGTTGCAAAGGAGATCGGCCTAAAATATGAGGCCATCAATATTGATTCTATATATAACTCGCTTCTAGATGAGTTTGGGGATATGAGGGACGATCGAGATTTACCCCTTGCTAACATCAAGCCAAGGCTTAGAATGACTGTTCTATATTATTATGCTAACAGACTCAACTACTTTGTCATAGGTACTGGGAATAAGAGCGAACTTACTGTGGGCTACTTTACAAAATACGGCGATGGGGGATGCGATCTACTGCCTTTGGGAAATCTAACAAAGAGGAATGTCTATTCCCTTGCAAAATCACTGAAAGTTTCTGAGAAAATTATTAATAAGCCGCCTTCTGCGGGCCTCTGGAAAGGCCAGACAGATGAAAGGGAGCTTGGTATAACTTACCAGGAAATTGATAATTTTATTGAAGGGAAAACAGTGAGCGAAAATGCCAAAACAAAGATTGAAGAGCTTATCAAGAAAAGTGAGCATAAGAGAAACATGCCCAGGATACCAGATTTTTAAAGGATTGGATAGAATTATAGATTAAATTTTTAAGTAACAATTATATGAATCTTGATATAAATGCTATCGATTGAGTGAACTTTATGGAAAATCTGAAGCAGAAGATCAAAAACAAGACCGCAGTCATTTCTATTATTGGATTGGGGTATGTTGGCCTTCCAACAGCCGTTTATTTTGCTGAAAAAGGATTCAAAGTATATGGTGTGGACAAAATTGTAAGGATTGTCAATGGCCTTAACAAAGGTGTTTCTCATCTAAATGAGTTAGGATTAGATGAAAGAATAAGAAAAGTAGTTGACCAAAGTAAATTTCACTGCACAAACGATACCATTGAGGCGGTCAGCAATAGTGATATTGTCTTAATTATAGTACCAACACCAATAACAAAGGACAAAGAGCCCGATCTATCGTACGTAGTTTCAGCGGCAGAGGATATTTCAAAATCACTTAAAAAAGGACAATTAATTGTTTTGGAGTCTACAGTCTATCCCGGAGTAACAGATGACATTGTCAAACCGATATTGGAATCTTCTGGCCTTAAGGCGGGTGTAGATTTTGGATTGGCTTATTGTCCAGAGCGGTATAATCCAGGAGACACTAAACACACCATTGATAATGTTAACAGGGTAGTTGGCGGTATAACAAGGGAATGGGCCGAGGTCACAAAGGATGTTTATTCATATGTCATTAAAGCAGAGATAGACACAGTGAGCGACATTAAGACTGCAGAGGCTGCTAAAGTAATTGAAAACATCCAGAGAGATTTGAACATAGCATTAATGAATGAACTTGCTTTGATTTTTGAGAGGATGGGTATTGATGTAATTGAAGTAATTAAAGCAGCAAGCACAAAGTGGAACTTCAATGTTTATTACCCTGGTGCGGGAGTTGGTGGGCATTGTTTGCCTGTAGATCCCTATTACCTAGTTTCAAAAGCTAGGGAGTTTGGATACCACTCAAAAGTGATTACTGCTGGCAGAGAGATTAATGACTACATGCCAGAGCACATATTTGAGCTTTTGAGGGATGCATTGAATGATATGGAGAGGTCTGTTAAGAACTCTAGAATAGCTGTTTTAGGTTTCTCATACAAAGAGAATGTAGGAGATGTCAGAGAAACTCCCGTAGAGCATTTTGTTACAGAGCTTGTTAAGCGTGGGGCGATTGTAACGGTAGTTGACCCTTACGTTGATGAGAAATATATCAAGTCGTTTGGCGTTTCTTATTCTAAGGACATATATGATTCGTTAAAAGAGGCAGACGCTTTTGTTATAATGACTTCACACAACATATTCAAAGATATGGATTTAGAAAAAGCAAAAAAATTGATGAATAATCCTTTAGTTATTGACGGCAGAAGAATTTTCAGTAAAGATGCACTTGTCAAGAAGGGATTTGTATACAAGGGCGTAGGATGCCTTTAATCACTTTTATTTTAAAATCATCCCTATAGCAACCCCAATAATAACACTAATCACTCCAATTACATACCCAAGCCCTGCTAGAAATCCGTTTGATAAGATATTGGTCTGAAATACTGCTATTCCTAATATACCAAGTATAACAAAAATACTCATAATCATTAATTTCTTTTCCATAGTTTATACACCTCTTAACTACTGATTACAATTTTTTAATTATATTTAAAACTAATTATTTTATATCTATATTAGTTTTTCCTCAAATAGTTTTATCATAAACGATGTGGCATCAGTTTTTTCATCTAGCATTTTATTCTTCTTTTTAGCCCATTCTTTTTTAGAATTACTATCTAGTACCTCTCTAATCGTATTTAATGAATCATTTATCGTTAAAAAAGAAAATAGCAATCCATATTTTTTTTCTAATTCTTCTAAATAACCAAGTTTCCCACTTAATGGCGATATGAAGAGGCTCGGTTTTCCTAGGACTGCGGCCTCAGTTGCCATCGTTGCTCCTTCTCCAATATACATTGTAGAGTGATTCATCAAAGTGTGGATTTTGGCGGGATGTACTTTGATATAATAATCTTCAAATTCTTTATCATAATACTCTGAGCTTAAAAGAACTCTACCTCTTTTCTCTAAAGCTTTAATTAGTTCTAGGGCATCTTCTTTGGAAGCGCCTTTATACCCAACATCATGGCTTGCCTGCCATGAGACCAATCTAACAATAAAAAACTCTTCATTCTTTTTTATATCAAGCTCTTTTAGAACATCTTTTTCTTCTTTATACCAGTTCGGGTGCAGGTATGCTAGCTCCTTGTAACCGTCAAATCTCAAATGTTTTTCGCCGTAATCACCCATAAATGATGAAGGGGTGACAAAGTAATCGGAGTAGGGTATTGAGAGCCTGTTATTCAATGTTGCGTGCTCTGTGTCATTGAAGAGGATTGATTTTTTCCTGATAAGTTTTGCAACATGCGTTATATATGGGCTTGCAAATCCTGTCAAGATGTCCGGCTTAAACTTTCTAGAGATATTCAGAAGCTTGTAATCTGTCTGCGCCAATCCTATTGCTTTTTTAAATAAACCTTTTTTGTTTACACCTAAATCGGTATAATCAAAGTTGTAGTATTCTAAAAGTTGAAAAGTACTCTCTTTCCTTCTTGCTGTAATCAGCGTTTCATGGCCCTTCTTTTCCAGTTCCCATATAAGATTTTTAAAAAAATGAACGTCTGCAGGGTGACCGATGTCAAATAGAATCTTGCTCAATATTACCTCTCCTCGTTTTACTACTTGGCTAATCTTATACTAATAAATATGCCGTTTCTTTTTAAGATAAATTCTTGTATAGCTGGATTAGTTTTTCTGACTCTTTTTCCCAGTTATATTCGCAGTCAATTAGTTCTCCGCCTCTTTGGCCTAGTTTTTCTCTAAGTTTTTTATCTTTAATAAGGATATTAATTTTCTCTGCAATGTCCTTTGGATTATGTGGATCGACAAATAAAGCACATTCAGAGTACATTTCCTTCCAATAGGGAAAATCTGACATCACTGTAGGAATTGAGAACGCCATATACTCGAAAACTTTAACGGGCAAGGCCAATAGATAATTAGGGATAGGGTATAGAACACAAATCCCAATGTCTGATTGATTTATATAAGAAAAAACTTCTTCTAGAGGCTTGTAGCCTAAATAATTTGTTTTGGCCCATCCAGGTAGTTTTTCACATTCTTCTCTGTAGCCTTCTTCCCACTTCCCCATTAATAAAAACTCAACATCTGTATTTACATATCCTAGGGATTCTATGACTTCTTTAATCCCTCTCGTTCTTGTTAACCATCCGGCATAGATCAAAGTAAATTTATTTTTTTTATATGAAATATCTGCTAAATTATCCCTTATTGAAAGAACTGGAAAATTTCTCAACAGTATTGTTTTATCGCTCTTAAATTTAGACTCGATTTCTGGTTCTGCAGCTATAATATTATCAAAAGTTTTTAATGCAATTTTTTGTAAGGTAGAGATATAGATTGCGGCCGTTTTTTTTAGGATTCCAAGCCATTTTTTATCAAAGGTATCAGAATAATAATCTTCGCTGAAATCACAAATTACTTTTTTCCTAAAAAGTTTTAGAACGAGACCAACGGGTATTAGTTCAGGATCATAGATTTGATATATCTTTGCATTTAATTTTAATGATTTTATCAGTGTCCTAGGGATATTTTTCAATATCTTATCTCTTCTTTTTCTGTATTCTGGGAGTGATAAAATATTTATCCCTTGTATAACTTCATCTCTTTGGTGAGGGATTACTAGATTTACAGAATATCCTGCCTTTTGCAAAGTTACAGCTTGCTTGTAAAAAAGCCTGTTATCTGATGCAGGATGTCTAATTGAGAGATGGGCTATTTTCATCATTTATAAGGCATCTATCATTCTTTTAAGATTATCGTGACTAAAAACAAAATTTAAAATTAATACATAATCTTTTATATATTAATATTTCTTTAACCAAAGATAGATGGAATAAATATAGTATAGAGGAACAAGATGAAAATAGTACTAGCAACGACAAATGATTTAATTTATGACTCAAGAATTAATAAAATTGCAGAGAGTTTATCAAAGAAACATGATGTAGTACTAATATGTCTCAATGAAAAAGGTAACTTTGATACAAGTGGATATCCCTACAAAATAATTTTTATTAGAGATTCTAAATTAAAGACAAAGACAAAGGATATCCGGCGCAAATTGAAAAACAAACTGGGTAAATTTAGCATATTTGCAAAAGATATTTCGATATATTTGTTGGAAAAAAAATCTGCCTATGAACTGGAAGCAAAATTAATAGAGGAAAATGCAGATATTTATGTTGCAGTAAATCTAAATACTCTTTCTACAGTTTATAAAGTTGCAAAATCAAAAAATAAATTAATTGTATACGAAGCACAAGAACTGAGTGTGGATCAGTATAGTAATTCCTTCATTGGAAAGATTATATGGAAAATTGAAGAAAACATATATATTAAAAATGTAGATGCAATTATCACAACTAACATACAGCGGGCAAAAATACTAAAGGAAAGATATAATCTATTAGAAATGCCATATATAATCCACAACATTCCAAAGTTGAACAAAAAGAAAATAAATGTGAATGGAATTTCTGATCCAATAAAACTCCTCTATAGTGGTATTTACACTGAATTAAGGGGATTAGAACAAATAGTAGCATCGATGGAATATGTTTCGGATAATTTTGAACTGCATTTATTAGGGCATGGAAATCTTGAAACTAGACTCTTAGAAATAATAAAAGAAAAGAATATAGAAAACAAAGTAATTTTTCATGACCCAGTTCCATATAATCAAGTAGTAAATGAGATATCAAAATATGACATAGGTATAGTCACATACCTACCTACAAATCTTAACAATTATTATTGTTCCCCCAACAAGCTATACGAGTATATACAAGCTGGATTAGGCATAATCTCAATAAATCTTCCAGAGCCAGAAGAGGTAATTGCCAAATATCATAATGGTATTTTATTTAATTCTTATGAGCCTCTAGAAATAGCAAATACAATAAATACAATTCAAAGAGAGGACATACTTAAATTTAAAAAAAATAGCATCATGGCCAGAAGTAATCTCTGTTGGGAAAATGAAGAAATTATACTTTTATCGATTTTTGATAAAATAAATGATAGCATTAAAATATCAAAATAATTGCTAAATAGTCAAATACATTAAGTTAGATATATTTTGAAACAAGGTAAGATATTATGGACTTGCCCGCTTTACCATTCCCAAATGGACTTTCCCAATTCTTATTTTTCTTAATCATTTCTAAGGAGCATTCCAATATCCTATCTTTTGTTGTTCCAGCCAAAATATTTGACCCTACCTCTAAAGTTTCGGGTCTTTCTGTGTTATCTCTCAAAGTTACACATGGAACTTTTAAAATACAAGTTTCTTCTTGAACTCCACCAGAATCTGTTAAGACTAAACAAGCGTTTGATTCTAACTGAAGAAATTCGAGAAATCCTAAAGGTGTTACGGCAAGGATCCCCTTGGGTAAAGATAGATTATACTCTTGCAATCTCTTTTTTGTTCTAGGGTGTATAGGTAACACGATAGGCAATTTTAATTTGTTTGATAGGAGTTCAAGCCCCCCAAGTATCCCCATTAATTTTTCCTCATTGTCAACATTTTCTTGTCTGTGAAAAGTAGCAAGTATATACTGATTTGTTTCTAAATCATAGTTTTTTAGAATATTACTTTTTTCATTTGCCACTTTAACGTATTTTGTGATAACATCTGCAATTGTATTGCCTGTGACAATAATTTTATTCCCCTTCAAACCTTCTTTCAATAAATTATTTTTTGATGAAAGGGTAGGCGCAAATAAATAATTCGAAAGATGATCAGTCAAAATTCTATTAATCTCTTCAGGCATTTTTAAATCATAGCTTCTTAATCCTGCTTCAACATGTCCCACATCAATGTGTAATTTTGACGCCGCTAGTCCCCCAGCCAATACTGTATTTGTATCACCTTGAACTAAAACAACGTTTGGTTTTTCTTTCAGAAGAATTTCTTCAATACCGATTAACATTTTACCAGTTTCTGCTCCATGTGTACCTGATCCAACATTTATATTGTATTTAGGTAAAGTTAATTTTAGTTCTTCAAAGAAAATCTTATCTAATTCATAAGAGTAGTGTTGACCGGAGTGTAAAATGAAATAATCAAGATCTTTTTTTTGGCACTCTTTAATAATTGAGTATAACTTTATTATCTCAGGTCGTGTTCCCAATATTATTGCAAGTTTCATTATATGATTATATTCTATATTCCTTTTATTTCTATTTATCCTTGAAAGTGAATAAACTACTATAAAATTTAGATTATTAAATCAGGGAAATAATTAGGAAATAAAACAATAATAATCTTTGAAGTATAATTAATTATTTAAATTGTGCGATAAATCTTTCATAATGAAAAAATTAGCTCCAGAGATATCTGTAATAATGCCAGTCTATAACTCTGGTCATTTTTTAGAAGAAAGCATAGAATCGATTCTTAATCAAACTTTTACTAATTTTGAATTTATTATAATAGATGACAAATCTAATGACAACTCAAAAGAAATAATCTCGAATTACATGATAAAGGATAATAGAATTATTCTTATTGAGAATGAGGATAATCTTGGAGTTGCAGCGGCAAGAAATAGAGGCTTGGAAATAGCTAGAGGAAAATATATTGCACTAATGGATTCCGATGATGTATCATTTCCGAATAGGTTAGAAAAAGAATATCTATTTCTAGAGAATAATCCTGAATTTCTCTTAGTTGGATCTTCTGGTATTAGGATAGATGAAAAAGGAAATAAGTTAGAAAATATTAATTATTGTGAAGATTTAAATATTAAGGGAAAGATATATTGTATTTTAGCTTCGTCCATAATGTTTAGAAATCAAGGAATTATGTTTAGAGAAAAGTTTCATTATGCTGAAGATTTTGATTTCTATTTGAGATTAATAACTTTAGGGTATAAATTAACGAATATTGAGGACATTTTAATCAAAATAAGGATGAGAACTTCAAGTATTACAATGACCACCAGAACTAGAGGAGATTTTTTCCACGAAAAAGCCGTAAAATTCTACAATCAACGCTTAGAAACTGGAACAGACGATTATGAAAAGTTCGATGAAAAAGAAATATTTTCAATTCCTCTAGACGATTCTAGAAGAAGATACTTGAAATCAGTTATTGGACTTTCATTGAAAAATGCAGAAATAGATGCGGCAAAAGAAAATTTTCAAGAATATAAAGAATTAATTAGTTCTAAAAGAAGACTACTATACCAAATTGCATTCGCATTTCCATTTATCTATTCACTTAGATTAAAAATCAAATCTTTATTAAAAGAGAAGAATTAAGATTATATCGATATATCCCATTGAATTTATTTTTTAGTATACATATTTTTGATATACAACTACTTAATTAAACTAGGCAATATATGTTTAATTTCAGGATAAATTAAAGCAACTGAATATATTATTAAAAATGTTACTTTTATAATAATGGTGATGAAATAGCTAAGATCTAAATAACTAATACCAAAAATGATAATCATAAACAATGTCAATAAAATAAAAGGCTTCCAAAGTAACCATAATGGTATTGTTTTTTGTTTTAGTATATATTTTGAAATTACCCAATTAAATAAAAACATTAAAAAGTATGAAATTACAGTAGTATAAGCCGCCGCAACATAACCATATTGAGGTATATAAATTGCATTTAATATTATGTTTATTACTCCTGCAGAAAGAACAGAAAATGAAAGATAAATCATCTTTTTTTTATAATCTATATAGGAGTTATAGATAATTGCCATTCCATAAAAAATATGTCCAAGTGCAATTATTGGGACTAGCCCACTTGCTATATGAAACTTTGGATCGGCTAAAATCAATATTATCTCTCTCCCAAATAAAATGATTCCAAAAGCAGCCATCATAAATATAGAGAATACTCTTTTAACTAGAACATCTGCTCTTTCAAATTCAGATTTATTAAAGAACTCCATAATTTTTGGGTAAATTGCCGCCATAACAGCCCAAAGTACCGTCAATACTAGTGAACCCACTGTATATGCTACTCCATATAATCCTGCAGAGGCAGAATTTATAATATTATTAATCATTATTCGATCAAATTGTGAAAGTATAAGGCTGCTCAATGAATACGGAATTAAAGGTATAGAATAGTTTAGTATGTATATTATATGTTTTTTATTTAATGAGAATTTTATTCCTTCTTTTAATTTGTTAATGAAATATAAGTTAGAAATAATTCCAATTATAAGAGATGCCCAAATCTTTCCTAAATACCGTTCATCTGTCAAATTATAAGTAATAATCACGGCTAAGATAAATATGCTGTATCCATAAACAATAGATATTTTTGCAGATTCCTTACTTTTTCTCTGAGCGGATAAAATTTGTGTGTATACGCTATATATACAAAGAAAAAAAGAACCAACTATCATATAGTATAATAGTTTATTTGGAATGCCCATCAAATTAGCCAACGGACTGTATAAAATTAATACAATTGAGACCGTTATACAATAAGTTACGATTAGAAGAGTTAGAGTAGTCCCTAAAAACTCTTTAAAATCTTCAGTTTTTTCATAATAGTATCTACCCACAGCAGCAACGCAATTTAATGACAAAATAACTGTAAAGATTTCAAGATAGGACAAATAGACTGAATAAATACCGTATTCCGCTTGTGTGAAAAGACGGGTGAATATTGGGAGAGAAATTACCCCTATTGCTTTGGTAGCAATGTTAGCCGAGAAATAATTTTTAGCGTGTTTGATACTTATGAATATTTCTGATTCTTTTATTTTTCTCACTAATTGTTCATTGATTATCATCAATTTTTATCCCCTATTCAAATGACCGTTTAACATTATTCTATTTTAACGGATATTTTGATTCTACTGTATAATGTTAACTATTTTCTCCTTTTTAAAAATACTACTATCTAAATAATAATTTCATCTTGAATTTATTTAGGACTTATATTTTTACATTCTTACTTAATAAATGAAAATTTAGTATGTAATCACATATACCATTAGACCCTTCAAATATATTTATAAAATATTATGAGTTGATTTTTCATGCACGATAAATATCCGCCAGAGATATCGGTAATAATGCCCGTTTATAATACCGGTCAATTCTTAGAAGAAAGTATAGAATCTATTCTGAATCAAACTTTTAATAATTTCGAATTGATTATTGTATACGATAAATCAAGTGATAATTCCAAAGAAATAATAGTGAGATACATGCAATCTGATGAAAGGATTATTTTAATAGAAAATGAAATTAAATCAGGAATCGCTGCGGCAAGAAATAGGGGCTTAGAAATAGCTAGAGGAAAGTACATAGCTGTAATGGACTCCGACGATATATCACTCCCGAATAGATTAGAGAAAGAATATCTATTTTTAGAAAATAATCCTGAATTTTTCTTAGTTGGATCCCAAGGGATAATGGTGGATGAAAAAGGAAATTACTTACAATTAATTAAATGTGAAAAAGATCCCGCTAGTTTAATCAAAGATTATTTCTCTTTTGTTCATTCCTCTTTAATGTATAGAAATAAAGGATTTATGTATCGAGAGAAATTTATTCTTTCAGATGATTACGATTTTTGTTTGAGATTAGTTTCTATGAAATTAAAATTAATTAATATTAGTGATATTTTAGTGAAATATAGATTTCGACGTTCAGGGGCTATGCGCAGTAATATAAACAAAGTTAAGGTATTTGATCAAAAAGCTTTAGAATTTTATAATCAGCGATTAGAAACTGGAAAAGATGATTATGAACTTTTCGATGAAAAGGAGATATTAGAAATACCAAATATTGATTCTAAAGATTATTATCTAAAATTTGTAATTAGATATTTAATACTAAACAATAACATAATTGAAGCAAAGAAATATTTTGAAGAATATAAAGAGATGATTAGTTTTAAAAATAAAATACTATACAAAATAGCATTAAAAGTGCCATTTGTTTTCAAAGTAAGATTTAAAATAATGATTTAAATATATTTATTCAATTAGAATAGGTGAGAGGGAATGAAATTTTTAGTTTTAGGATCTAGCGGATTAGTGGGAGGGGCACTGATAAATAAATTGCATCAAAATAAACATGAAATCATACCCTTTGATATAAAAATATCGAGTAGTCAAGATCTGAGAATTCATAATAATGTACTATTAGATAAATACGTGAAAAAATGTGATTTTGTTTTCTTTTTAGCGTGTGACATAGGGGGTGCAAAATATATAAGTACATACCAAAATTCTTTTGACTTTATACATAATAATATTTCCATACTAAAAGAAACTTTTGAAACTATTAACAAATATAAGAAACCTTTTATTTTTTCTTCAAGTGAGATGGCCACAATGAACTATTCCGCATATGGGTGCATTAAAGCAGTAGGCGAGTATTATTCAAAAAGTTTAGATAGTCCCATTGTAAGATTTTGGAACATTTACGGCGTAGAGCCAGAAGGACAGAAATCTCATGTTATAACAGATTTCATTATGATGGCAAAAAAAAATCACGAAATAAAAATGATGACAAATGGAGAAGAGGAAAGACAATTTTTATTTGCAGATGATTGTGCCGAATGCCTTGAAATAATTGCCAATAATTATAATAGCTTACCAAGAGATAAAGAAATACATATTGCAGGATTTAAATGGTATAAAATACTTGAAGTAGCACAAGAAGTAGCCAAAAATTACCCCGGGACTACCATTATACCTGGCGCTAATAAAGATTTAACTCACCAGTCTATTAAATATGAACCAAATAAGTTTATTACAAAATATTGGAAGCCAAAAACTTCTCTAAGTCAAGGTATATCTAATATATGTCAAATTTATAACGAAAGGTAATTTTACCATTTTAAGTTTTTATTATTATTTTTAATTCAGATATGGGAATATTCTTATATAAATCAAGTATAAAATGATTTTTAGCCGTATAATAAAAGGGTATTCGTAACTTCTAAGCTAAAATCCCAGAATTTTCCTATAAATTAATAAATATGAAAATATACAAAAATAATTCATATATTCTTTGGACGTAGTTTACGATATTTAGACCAAATTCTATTAATTATTCTCTTTTTTCGCAATATTAATTTAATTTTTTTTAGTAAATTTATTTGAAAATAGATTTCTGGTTTAATATTTATTTTTGATTTTTCATATATTTTAGTATTCTTATCAATTACTTTAGAGATAATTGTAGGGAATAAATTATATTCATCTAACACTTTGTTTTTACTTTTTATAATTTGATTTTTATATTTCTCATAGTAATTTCCATTTATTGCTTCTTCAATTATTTTCACTGCTTCTTCTGGTTTATTAATATCTATAGTTGCTAAAGACTCCTTATCAAAATAAGAATTAATATTTTTGGCTCCGTAATATATAGGATATGATTCTCCCAAAAATGCATCTGCTAACTTTTCAGTCCAATAATCTTCAAAAGAACTATTTTCTATAACTATGTGGTATTTATAAGGTACTATTGCATCCCATTTATCTACAATATCGTTAAATCCTCTGCCGAATACATCAATTTTATCCCCAAAATGATTTAGCAATATATCTATGAACTGAAGTCTATCAAGATGCCCCTGACTAATTTTTAAATTAGATGAAATGACTGAACATATCTTATTTTTTTCGTTTGAGTCTATTATTTTATTTTTAAAATAATCATAGGTTATACGATGCCCTTCATTATAGTTGCTTAATATAGTCTTTCCAATAAACCAAGAAAGAGCTTGTTGCCAATAAATTTTGTTTTCATGCTCTAAGTCACGATGACAAGTAATAACCTTACTAAATTGTTTTACAATTGATTGTTGTACTTCTTTACTGAAGGGGGCTCTCCAGTTATTAAAACTACATTTTCTTTAGGACAAATAACTTCTTCTCTTTTTGTTAAGCCTTCATAGACTATCCAATAATCACATATCTTGATAGAATCATTATTAATGAAGAACTGGATATTGTTCCAAACACCACTTTCGCCCGGAGTTTGTCTTAATAACGATTCGGGATTTTCAGGGTAGGATGTTGTTATTTTTACTATTAGCATTTGAATTCTCCAAATAAATTATTTTAGACCATAAGGCGTCAAATAAATTATTTTTATTCAGTAATTTAAGGCACTCTATAGATCCCCATCCAAGAATCTTTAACATGAAACAATTGTCCTTTAAGATATCCTTCTGCATATAATTTTTCAATTCCTTTACAGACTGAATTTATGTGATCATAGTCTAAAATCTGATCCATATTAAAATCGTGCCACATTATAAAGGATCCAGATTTCATAATCTTTAGTACTTTTATAGTGTCATTATATACAAATTCTGTGTCATGGCATCCATCGATAAAAGCAACATCTATATTTCCTATATCTGGCTCCCAGGTAGCTGTGTTTGCATAAATTTGAGTGATATTATTCAATTTCTGCTCTCTATAATACTCACCAATTCTTTCTTTGGTAATTGCTTCAGTTGTTATGGATCCTCCTTGACCAGATATTATTTCTTCAGGAAGTATATTTAATGTGAAAATATGGCTTTTAGGCGCATTTTTAGATATCAGTGCAGTTCCATGGCCAGTATATGTTCCAATTTCTAATACTCTCTTAGGATTAAAATTGCAAATTATTGTTCCAAGAACTTGTGCATCGATAATTCGACGAGCATCATTATCTAAGTTTGATCCATATTCATGATCCTCTAGTATAGGTGCATTTTTCCATTCAAAGATATCTTTCAAAAATTTGATATTATCTAGTTCAACTAACTTATTTGGGATAAATTTGTAATAAGAAGGATATTTCTTTCCTTTAAGTTTTAATAATAATTTTTTAAATAAAATAAAAGTTTTATTTAATTTTTTATAAATATAATTCTTTGAAGTTTGCCCTAAAGTGCCTTTTCTAGCATGTTTAATAATTTTTTTTATCATTTTATTCACAAATTAATTGTGTTTAGTTGAACTTATAGGATTATACACTATTTGAATTCTTATAGTACCACTCAACTGTTTTTTTAATACCTTCTTCAATTGACATCTCTGCTTCAAATCCAAAGGCAGTTTTTGCCTTATCCGTATTAAGACATCTTCTCGGCTGACCGTCAGGTTTCTCCAAGTTCCATTTTATTTGACCAGTGTATCCAACTTCATCTCTAATTAGTTCAACTAATTCTTTGATAGTAATCTCTTTACCAGAACCTATATTGACTGGATCTTTAGAATTGTATTTCTCTGTGGCCAATATAATTCCTCTTGCTGCATCCTCAACGTAAATAAATTCTCTGGAAGCGTTTCCTGTTCCCCAAATTTCAACTTCTTTTTCACCTTTGTTTTTTGCATCTACAAACTTCTTAATCAGTGCAGGAATTACATGGGAGCTTTCTGGATTGAAATTATCTCCGGGCCCATAGAGATTTACAGGTAGTAAATAAATCGAGTTGAATCCATACTGTTCTCTATATGCCTGAGCCTGAACTAACAACATCTTTTTTGCAAGGCCATATGGAGCATTTGTTTCTTCTGGGTAACCATTCCATATGTCTTCTTCTCTAAAAGGAACAGGAGTAAACTTAGGATAAGCACAAACAGTTCCAACAATCACAAATTTTTTGATATCTTTTCTTCTTCCAGCCTCCAGCAATTGTATCCCCATTATAGCATTGTCATAAAATAATTCTGCAGGATGAGCTTGGTTATACCCTATGCCCCCAACTTTTGCAGCAAGGTGGATTACTATATCAACATCATCTAAAACTTTCTGACAATTATCCCAATCTCTCAAATCCAAGTCTTTACTTCTTGGTATTATTATCTGAGAAGGATCCGCTACTTTCTTTTTTAATTGACTTATTACATTTGAACCTAGAAATCCTGCCCCACCAGTAACTAAGATTTTCTTATTTGAAAAATAATTCATTAGTATCCTCTTAAAAAATATCGAGAGAAATATATAAAAAATTATCCTTTTTCTTAGACAAACCAAAAATAATATAATTGATTAATTACTAATTTTTTATATGAAAAAAGCATTAATCACAGGTATTACAGGTCAAGACGGCTCTTATCTGGCAGAATTATTGTTACACAAAGGATATGAAGTCCACGGTGTCGTAAGAAGATCCTCATCGTTTAATACTGTTAGGATAGATCATATCTATGTTGATCCACATGAATCCTCTGCAAGATTGTTTTTACATTTTGGGGATATATCTGACTCTGAACAGATCTCAAATATAATGCAGAAGATACAGCCTGACGAGGTCTATAACCTTGCTGCACAGAGTCATGTTAGAGTAAGCTTTGATACCCCAGAATATACTGGAAATGTAACTGGTTTAGGGACGGCGAGATTACTTGAATCTGCAAGGAGAAGTAATCCTAATGTGAAGATATACCAAGCTTCAAGCAGTGAGATGTTTGGTAGCTCCCCTCCACCCCAAAATGAAAAAACTTTGTTCCATCCAAGAAGCCCATATGCATGCGCAAAACTATATTCTTACTGGATGACCCAGATATATAGAGAGGGATATTCGCTTTACATCTCTAATGGAATCTTATTCAATCACGAATCCCCTAGAAGGGGCGAAACCTTTGTCACTAGAAAAATTACTAGAGGGTTATCCCAGATCTTATCCAAGACGGCCAAATATCTTTATCTTGGTAATCTAGATGCAAAGAGGGATTGGGGATTCGCTCCAGAATATGTTGAAGCAATGTGGACGATCCTACAACAAAAAGAGCCTGAAGATTTCGTTATTGGGACAGGAGAAACACACTCAGTTAGAGAATTTGTTAATGAAGTATTCTCATATGCAGGGCTTGACCCAGAAAAACATGTTAAAATCGATCAGAGGTATTATAGGCCTACAGAAGTAGAAGTCCTAATTGCAGATGCATCAAAAGCTAATAAAAAACTCAAATGGAAACCTAAAGTAAAGTTCTCTGAATTGGCCAAGATAATGGTAGATTCAGACATGAGAAAAGCGGGGCTAGAGCCTATCGGAGAGGGCGACAAAATACTCCAAAAACTATTTCTCGATAAGTGGTGGAACGGCGATTGAATATTAATAGGGTAGAAAAATAATAGATTAAACCCTATTGAAATCATCATCAAATCTCTCAATATCGTCTTCCTCTAGGTATCCGCCAATCTGGACTTCTATTATCTCAAGGATATCTTTTTGAGAGTTACCAAGCCTGTGTTTTGATTTAGGTGGGACGAATGTACTCTCCCCACTTTTTAACTGGAACGATTTATCCCCAAGCGTAACATCTGCAACGCCACTCACTACTACCCAATGCTCACTTCTTTGATTATGCAACTGGAGAGAAAGTTTCTTTCCCGGGTTTACTGTGACCCTCTTAATTTTATAAGAATTACTCCTCTCTAACTCTGTGTATGAACCCCAGGGTCTGTGAACCTGTAAATGGAAATCTGCAATTGGAGCTTTATTTTCTTTTAATCTTTTTGTCAGTTCTCCGACTAGCTCAGTTCTATTTTTATCGCATACTAAAAGCGCATCAGGTGTATCAACAATAGCAAGATTATTCACATCCAATAATGCTACAAATTTCCTAGCAGAGTAAACAAGATTGTCAGATGAATCTATGTATTCAGCTGCACCAGAATTCCCACAAAGATCGTGTGGCATAAAATCATAAAGTGCTTTGAAGCTACCAAGATCGCTCCATTTAACGTTAAGAGGGACAACTGCGATTCGCTTTGATTTCTCTAACAATCCATAGTCAACAGAAATAGAGTTTAGTGAATTATAATCAAGCTTTTCTCTGCCAAATATTTTTGGAATTTCAGGGTGGTATTTTTTAAGCTCTTCAAAGAAAACTTTTGATGAGAAAAGAAATATCCCCGAGTTCCACAGGTATCCCTTTTTCACATATTCCTCTGCTGTTTTCGTATCAGGTTTTTCCTTAAACTCTTTTACTATATAGCCGTTTAACAATTTTTCACCACAGCTTATGTAGCCGTAACCTGTGTGAGCGTGAGTTGGAACAATTCCAAATGTAACTAAATTTTCATGGGCAAGTTTTGTCGATTTTTTGATATCTATCAAAGCTTTTTCATCCATCACGTGGTCACTAGAGAATATGGCAGAGATTGAATCACCATCTCTTTCAGAAATAACCTTCATACCCCATGTGATCGCCGGCAAGGTGTTTCTTCCAACTGGCTCTTTCAAAATAATGGAGTTATTTTTATGACATTCTAGCTCTTCCAGTTGATTAATGACATGGTACTCATAATCCTTATTTGTCACTATTACTATGTCCTCAGGCTTTGATAATTTTAAAGCCCTAAGGTATGCCATCTGGAAAAGGGATTTGTCCTCAAATTTTAAGAACTGCTTTGGGTAGTATGTCCTAGAAAGCGGCCATAGTCTTGTACCACTACCTCCTGCCATTATGATGGTTTTTATCTCTTCCAATTTATTCACCTTTTATAAAATAGGATAGTTCATCAATCTTTTTAGCTAGTGTATTTTCATCTCGTGCCTCAATATTCACACGCAAAAGTGGCTCCGTATTTGATGATCTTATGTTTACCCACCAGTTCTCTTCTTCAATTGTTATCCCGTCTGTGTAGTCTATCTTCCCATTCCTATATTCTTTTAACAGTTTATCCATTGTAGTTTTCTGGTCTTTCACCTTAAAATTAATTTCCCCGCTATGGGCGTATTTCATGTAAAGTTTAGCCACATCACTTACCCTCTTGTCACCAATAACTCTCAAAATATAGTAAAGCGCCAAAAGTGGCGCTTCAAATCCCCCAGCTTCTTTGAAATAGAAGTGATTTGATAGCTCCCCAGCAAACACTGCATCTTTCTCTTTCATAGTTTTTTTGATAAAATAGTGACCGACTCTGCTCTTTAACGGTTTGCTGCCTAAAGAAACAATAGTTTCAGGGACGATGCGGCTACATCTTAAATCGTAAATCACTGTTTGATTATCCTTACCTTTCAAAAGCTCCGATATTATAATGCAAGAAAGTAGGTCTCCACGAATAGCACTGCCCTTTTCATCAACTATCCCAATCCTGTCCCCATCACCATCGAATATAATCCCGATACCAGCACCTGTTTCTTTAACCTTGTAAGTCAGCATCTCAAGGCACTCTTTCTTCATAGTATCAGGCGCATGGTTTGGAAAGTTACCGTCAGGCTTATCCCCAATTAAATAAGCAGTTGGGAATATTTTTTCAATAATCTTTTTCTCATATACAGTCGCACCATTAGAAAAATCAACTACAATCTCGCCCTTATAATCCAAATCCTTAAATTTATCAAGATAATAATTGATATAATCTTTCCCAAAATCTTTTCTAAACTTTTCAGAATCATAAACTTTATCAGGCATTCCATATTCTTTAAAATCGGGCTTGATATCCTTTTCAGGTGATAATGGTATCCCATCTTTTCCACATATCTTAAACCCTGTGAACTCCTTTGGATTGTGTGAAGCTGTCGCAATCACTCCAACATCAAACTTATTTTTTGTTAAATAGTAAAGCATAGGCGTAGAGATTATGCCAACATATTCGATTTTGGCATTGCTATCTATGACCCCAGTAACAAAATAATCCTTAATCTTATCTGATCCTATACGGGAATCGATACCAAATAGAATATTCTTGTATTTTTCGCCTAAACTCCTCCCAAGATTATAGGAAAACTGTTCATCAATCTCTTCTGGGTATCTTCCCCTGATATCATACGCCTTGAAAACCATGAAATCTATGATTATAATAAAAAAATCCATTTATTACTATTATGGTTTGGAAAAATTGAATATTTCTCAAAATTCCACCAAATCCTTTATAAACACATGATTTATCGGAAGAAACCATGAAGCGAGAAGCACTCATCTATAACACCGCAATGCTAAACCTCCCTAAGAACACCTTGCAGTTCCTATTTGGAGTCATTCTGTTTGCAATGGCAGGCGGAGACTACAATATAATAACATGCATAATAGCAGCCTCTGGCCTTAGTATTGGGCTAGGTGCAATATACCTCTTTAATGACCTAACAGATCTGAAGGAAGACAAACAAAACGATATGAAGATCAGGTGGAAAGCAGTTGCAAACGGCACAATGTCAAGGAAAGAATCCATAACATTAATCAAATTATTTAGTATAACAGGAACAGTTCTAGCATTACTATCGGGATTAAATTTCTTCTTAATATATCTATCAGTTGTTGCATTAAACATCTGTTACTCTCATCCATCAATAAGGTGGAAGAACAGTCAGACATTATCTATATTGGCAATAGCATCTTTACAGGTATTGAAATTTTCTAGCGGTTGGTTTCTATTCACAAACACAATCCAGGGCTTTCCAATACTATTTGTAATGGCACTCGCAATAGGCTATACTTTGCTCTTCATCTACTATAAGAACGACACTGAAAATCTAAAGAAATTAGTTATAGAGGATAAGAAGCGGGTCTTGCCATTGTCACTTACCTGCATAATTATGCTCTTAACATCCTTTTTCATATACACTTTTCCTGCAATAGGTCTATCGGCAATTATGCTTGGGATACCTACAATAGGGCTATATTTCTTAACAAAAAATTATATCGGCAAATCTGTTAAT
Organism: Methanofastidiosum sp.; assembly: GCA_035362715.1. Classification (NCBI taxonomy): domain Archaea; kingdom Methanobacteriati; phylum Methanobacteriota; class Candidatus Methanofastidiosia; order Candidatus Methanofastidiosales; family Candidatus Methanofastidiosaceae; genus Candidatus Methanofastidiosum; species Methanofastidiosum sp. The sequence goes on along the minus strand of DAOSDU010000002.1, from coordinate 35,526 downwards.
GTTGTATTCATGTACGCTGGACTTACCGTGCTACTTCTATCATTTTTACTATTATCAACACCAACTGTTACAGCAATAAATCAGAATATGATTGACCAGAACGCAACTATGAAAGAACAGTTAAGGATAAGCGTAGAAGAGATTATCACGGGTCTTTCTGGGAGATAATATAATAATTTTTTACCATGTTTTAGTTAGTATACCTCCTATATTTTATTCATACACCTTATTATTTGTGTTATCTGCTAAATATTTAGAGGGACCAATAATCTTTTAACAGATGAAAATATAACTACTAATGGTGAAAGAATGTCTGAAACTTCATCAATGGAACATTTAATATCAAAGGAAGAGATTGAACTTTTATCTAAAACAAAAGATCTCATTGAAGAGTTACTTGATACTATTGAAGTTTTTGCTGATGAAGAAACTCTAAACGCCATAAAACATAGCGGGACTGATTTTGAAAAAGGCAACTTCGAATCATTTAGCACCAAAAAAGAGATAGAAGATTTTATAGATAGTCTTTGAATGATTAGATGTACCAGATTGATATACCCTCTTCATGTAAAAAGGACATCAAAAATGCCGATACTGAATCTAAAAAGAGGCTTAAGAGAGTAATTACTTTTCTTATGGACGATCCTTATAATGGAAAACCACTTAGATATGAGCTTAAAGGGATATGGAGTATTAGAGTTGGCAAATATAGGCTTACTTATGAGATAATCGATAACATAGTCCGTCTTCGTTCTTTTAGATTAAGGAAAAAAGTGTACGATATGAAATAAATTCCTGCCCTCTACTTTCAAGAATATATAATTCTACTTTGTTAGAACATGATAAAATTATAATATAATTGCATTCTGATGGCATCTCTATTATAAATGGGGAAATTTTATAAACAATTAAAAGCAGTTGATTATTATGAAAAAAATAAATAAAGAACAATTAATTAAGACACTTAACATACACCAGAAGGGATATGTTAATTTTGATATACCTAATCCTAAAAATGGAGAGTACCTCCTTACGGTATTTCATTTAATCTCCGGAGGAAAGTTAAACATTCTGCAGGCTGCAGCAGAAGTTGCCGCAGAGTCTTCCACAGGTACAAATTTTAATGTAAAAACAGAAACACCTTTCTCAAAAGAGATGAACGCTCTAGTTTATAAAATTGATCAGGAAAATAATCTTGTCTGGCTTGCATATCCCTGGAGACTATTTGATAGAGGAGGAAATGTACAGAATATATTGACATACCTTGTTGGAAATGTCCTCGGGATGAAGGAAGTAAGTGCATTAAAATTACTGGATGTCTGGTTTCCTCCAGCAATGCTTGAGCAGTATGATGGCCCAAGCTATACACTGGATGATATGAGGAAATATCTAAACGTCTACGATAGGCCAATTCTTGGAACTATAATTAAACCAAAAATGGGACTAACTTCAGCAGAATATGCAGAAGCGGCTTATGATTTCTGGGTCGGCGGTGGAGACTTTGTTAAAAATGACGAGCCACAGGCAAATCAGGATTTCTCCCCATATGAAAAGATGGTAATAAATGTTAAAGCAGCGATGGATAAAGCAGTCAAGGAAACAGGAAATAAAAAAGTCCATTCATTCAATGTTTCTGCTGCGGACTTTGACACGATGATTGAAAGGTGCGAACTTATAAGAAATGCTGGATTTGAGCCTGGAAGTTACGCATTCTTAATTGACGGCATTACAGCGGGGTGGATGGCAGTTCAAACCTTAAGAAGGAAATACCCTGACGTTTTCATACATTTCCACAGGGCGGCCCACGGTGCATACACTAGGACAGAAAATCCGCTTGGTTTTTCAGTATTAGTTTTATCTAAATTTGCAAGATTGGCCGGCGCATCTGGAATTCACACAGGCACGGCCGGCGTAGGAAAAATGCAAGGTAGCCCAGAAGAAGATGTAGTTGCTGCACAGAACATTTTGCATTTTAAATCTAAGGGGCATTTCTTTGAACAAGAATGGTCAAAAATTTTTGAAGGCGACAAGGATGCCATAGCTCTTGCTCAAGCAGATACAGCACGCCACGTTATTTTAGAAGATGATAGCTGGAGAGGTATGAAAAAATGCTGCCCGATAATCTCAGGTGGTTTGAATCCAACTTTACTGAAGCCTTTTATTGATGTAATGGGAAATATTGACTTTATTACAACGATGGGTGCAGGCTGCCACGCACATCCAAAAGGCACAACAGCCGGGGCAAAGGCATTGGTCCAGGCATGCGAGGCATATCAAAAAGGGATTGACATCAAAGAATACGCCAAGAGCCACAAAGAATTGGAAGAGGCTATTGAGTTCTTCTCGAAAGGGAAGAAGTAGTTATTACTCTATAAAATCTAATACTCAATGCCTTCCCTTGCCCCAATACCTTTCTGGTAAGGATGTTTTATCTCTACTATCTCTGAGACTAGATCAGCAAGCTCAATTAACTCTTTTGGGGCTAATCTCCCCGTGAGTACAACCTCAACATGTTCAGGTTTATTTTTTAAGAGATCAATTGCCTTTTCTACATCCAATAATTTAAAGTGTAATGCGATGTTTATTTCATCAAGGATTACAATATCATACTTTCCGCCATTGATAGCATTTTTAGAAAACTCAAACGCTTCACTTACAAGGTCGATGTCCTCTTTACTTGGATTTTTGAAGTTTACAAATTTGGGTTTCCCAAAAGATACTATTTCAATGTTATCTATTTTTTCTATGGCAAAATGCTCTCCATAGGTATTTCCCTGCTTCATGAACTGTATTATTATGGATTTTAGTCCACGCCCAGAAGCTCTTAAAGTGAGACCAAATGCGGCGGTGCTCTTTCCTTTTCCACTGCCGGTATAAACTTCAATTAATCCCTTCATAACACTCTATATATTTTACACCTAATCATTTAAAAAATAAACTATAATCAAAATTATTGAGAATTCCTTAATTAAAAGCAAAGACGTTTAAATATAAAAAGTCCCCTATTCTTTCTTAATGATAGAGTTTCTTGATGTTTCCAAATTCTTTGGTGGCCACAAAGCTTTGGACAGTGCCACTATTAGAATAGAGGATGGAACGACCATAGGCATAGTTGGCCCAAACGGTGCCGGAAAGACGACTTTAATCAGGCTTCTTTGTGGAATTTTAAAACCTTCAAAGGGGCAGATAATAATTGACGGGATAGATCTCCAAAAACATCCGACAGAAATTAAGAAAAGAATAGGTTACCTCCCTGAAGAGCCTAATCTTTATGAGAGACCAAAGGCCGGTGAACTTTTGGAATACTTTGGACTATTATACGGAGTTCCTAAAGATAAAATTGATCAAAGAATTGATGAGCTACTAAATCTAGTCGGGCTATCCGATAGGAAGGATTGGAGGGTATCCTCTTTTTCCAAAGGTATGCGGCAGAGGCTTGCAATTTCAAGGGCCTTGATCCATGATCCCCAAATAATAGTTTTTGATGAGCCTACGATGGGATTAGATCCGCTCACCTCCAGGAAAATCAGGGATTTTATAAAAACACTGAAGAAAGACAAAACAATTATTTTGTGCACCCATTATATGTATGAAGCAGAACAGCTGTGCGATAAAATAGCAATCATTGACAAGGGAAAAATAAAGGCCTACGACACCATTGAAAATCTTAAAAAAATATACATCAAGGAAAAAACTTTTAAGATTGGCCTAAAAAATATGAAAAGTGAAATTCTGGATAGGATCTCTCTCGATAAAAATCTTAAAGTAGAGGAAAGGGGAGAGAATTATCTTGTCATAAAAGCCCGGGACTATGAAGACCTAAAATATGTCCTAAGGGAAGATGTCATCTATTTTGAAGATTTAACGCCCTCTCTAGAAGAGGTCTTTATTGAGCTAGTCGGTAGTAAAAATGATTAATCAGATGGTAAAATGGGAGCTTAGAAGGCTATTCAAAAATAGAAAATTCAAAATAGCCTTTACCTTGCAGCTTCTTGTAATCCTTCTCATAATCCCTCTTTTTGGCAGCTATGTAAAGGCCCTTGAAGAAGGGGGATTCTTCAATCTCTCAGTAGGTGGTAAAGGTTATCTCCCGATAGGAATCTCCTCTGAAAAAAACTCCTTGACGGATATTATCTCAGAAAACAAAAGGTTTGATATTGTATGGGTGGAAGAAAAAGAAGGACCGGAATTATTAAGAAGCGGGAGGATTTCTGCCTTTTTAGTTATAGAAAAGGAGTTTGAAGATAAAATAAGGGGCTATAGTTCTTCAACAGTTGAATTATATATAAATACTCAGAATCCAAAGGGTGTTTCTGCCTATTCGGAGCTAAACACCATACTGCTTGGTTTTAGGGATGGGGCTATAGAGGCTAGAATCAGAGATTTATCAATTGCAGAGCCCAATATAGAACTTGTTTCCCAATCACCCACAAATAACAACACATCACCCCAAAGTCAAACTACTCAAAACACAACGCAACAGCAGGCTTCAGAAAATGTAACAGATGTTTCTGATAGGCCCGCTAATTTCCAGGAGCAGATAGAAAGGACAAGACAATCTTTTGAGGATGAGCAGGGGGGCTACATAGTTCTACTAGTTCTTCTTTTGCCTCTTTTCTTAAGCGGAGGGATGCTAATTGACTTACTAATATCAGAAAAAGAGAGGAGGACTGGGGAAATGCTTTTGGCGCTCCCCATGAAAAGAGAAGAAATATTCTATTCAAAATTTATCTCTATCCTAGCAATAATATTATTCCAGCTCTTATTCTGGGTTATAGCTCTTTACTATTTTGGAAGGGTGACAAACCCCCTAATTATCCTGCCACTTACAATAACTGCGATACTGCTTCTCAGCATAACAGGTCTAATTGGAGTCTATTCAAAGAACTACAAGGATTCAGCCCTAATTGTCACTGTGACATTTATACTCCTATTTTTCTTACTGTTTGGTACGTCCACACTGTATGTTGCAGGCCTAAAGGATGCCGCTGCTATATCCCCACTATCCCTTGTTATAGCAATTGAAAACGGCACATACTCGTTGAAAGAAGCTGCCATTTCGATATTGCCTTCCCTTAGCTTTTCCATTATTCTAATTTATTTATCCACCGTTCTTTACAAAAAAGATGAGTTTTATTTTGGCCCGAGGCCCAGCATACAAGACCTTGTCTTTGAATTTGCAGGTAAACTAAGATTAAAGGGCATTGTATATAGCCCTTATTTAATAGCCCTTATTTTTGGATTTATTGCCATTTTTATATCGATAATCTTTGAAATATTCTTCGGGATTATCGCCCTCTATTTCACTGAATCAATATTTGCCATACTCTTCATATGGGCAACTATAGAAGAGTTGTCAAAAAGCATAGGCATCTTTTCAGCTGAAAAATATTTTTCCTTGAAGTGGCATGAGGGGATGCTAGCCGGCATGACAAGTGGCCTTGGATTTGCCGTTCTTGAGAATATTATCTTCACAGTCTTTGCACTAAACCTATTTCCAGATTATGCGCTTAGGGTGTTAGTTACAAGAACCTTTCTTTCAGGTGGGATCCATATTGTTTCGACTGGTGTTATCGGGATAGGAATTAGTGAGAGAAAGTACCTTCTGCCTGCATTTCTCGCAGGCATCCTGATTCACTTTATCTATAATATTATCATACTCCGGGGGGCAATATGAGAAAAGAAGTGATTTATCTTGCAGGAAAGGAGTTTAAGGACATATTGAGGGAAAAGGTCTACATACTTGCATTTTTACTACAGCTGTTCATAGTAATTGGGATAGTCCTGATTGGAACATCCTACGCCTATATCCAGACTTATGTTGACGATCCAGACAGCCAGGGTACATTTTTAGTTTACTCTGAAGTTGAAGGATTCCCCATTTACTTAAACGATGAATCAATTAAGAGTGTTGCTTTAAGAGACCCAGAGTTTAATGGGGCCCTTCCTAGAAATATCGATGGCGTTATTTGGGCCCTAGACAATGATTCTATCAAAGTACTACTAAAAAATCCAGCAACTTTTGAAGATTTGTCAGAACCAATTAAAAGAGCATACCTAAAGGCAAAATTAAAAGGTGAGCTCCCTGATGAAATCTTAAATCCCCTCTCAATTAAAATAGATCCTAAAAACTACACCTATAATCTAGCCGATCTATTCTTTGTTGAGATTATGCAAACACTATTAATACCGCTTATACTACTTCTCCCGATATTTCTTTCTATGAACATATTGTCTGATTCGATAGTTGGAGAAAAGGAAAGAAAGACTTTTGAAATATTGCTTGCATCGCCATTAAAGAGAATAGAAATTATCCTCGGCAAGATACTGCCAACCTTTGCAATCTCAATAGTTCAGATAATAATATGGGTACTAGTTTTAAGTGCCAGAGGAATCTCAATTTTTAATATACCACTCTTATTAGTATTTCTTTCAATAATCATGCTGCTCTTATTTTCAATTTCCATAGTCTTTTCAAATATTTCCTCAAATATTACGGAGTCAAATCTTTTTCTCACCCTTTTCATGATGGTTGTGACCCTCGTTATGTTCGTGCCAATCCCCTTAGAAAATCCAATATTAAAAGAGATTCTGAGCTACTCTCCAATAATCCCCCTAATCAAGATAGCTTCTAATCCCACAGTTGATTTATTGGAAATTGGAAAGTACATGGCTATTTATTCTTGGCTTTCATTAGTTTCACTGCTTATTGCCCTAAAGGGCATCGCTAAAGATGAAAATATAAGATTATAAAAAATAGTTTCAAATTATACTAATTCTAATAAAAATATAGAATAATTTTATAAACATTAGAAGCACTATAGATTTGGTGATTATTTGAAAGAAGTAAAAGTTGAAGATATTCAGAAGGAAATAGAAAAAGATATTGAAATGGGAAAAAAGATGGTAGATGAAGGAAAGAGACTTTTAGAAGAAGGTAAGTACAAGCTCAATGAAAGTAAGTCAAGGATCAGAGAGTTGGGCGACGAGGCAGGGATAAAACTAAAAGATTTTGAAGAGAAACACCACGAGGATATTGATCACGTAGTGAAAGAATCTGAAAAGGCCCTCCAGGAAACAGAAATATTTATCAGAAAATACCCAGTTATGAGTGTATTCGCAGCTTTAGGATTTGGATACCTTCTAGGCAAACTAATGAGAAAGTAAGTGGGACAATGATAGAAACAGTGCCTCTAAACAAGCTCATTGAATTACTGATAAAGTATATTGGGGTCTACGTGAAGCAGGGCGCCTCTGATGCTATCGGGGAAGCAATAAAAGAGCCTATGAATAGACTCACGAAAACTCTTTTCTTGGCAGTTGGTTCTGCGATACTCGCTTTCTCAGGTGTGGTGGCTCTTTTTATTTCGCTAGTATTCTTCTTGAAAAATGTTCTTGGTAGCTATATGATGGCCTTTTTGATTGTCGGGATAATACTAGTTATTGTAGGGGCAATATTAGGATACGGAGGGTATACTTATGGAAGAAAGGATAGAAAGGCAAGACATTGAAAAATTATTAAAGGAAATAAAGATTAGGATGGGTTCTGAAGATGATCTTTTAGGAATTATTGAAAAACATCCAGTAGCCGTCCTTCTCGCTGCTTTTGGAACAGGCGTTATTCTATCTCAAATAGACGATTTCCTGATTGAAAAGGTGGAGACGGGAAAAAGTTGTCCCGCTATTGAAGGAATTATGAAGGTTGGACTTCCTTTAATAATGAAAAAATTTATTAGATAGATTACCTATCAAAATAAATGCTCTTGCTTGAAACAGATAGTGGTATCCCCATGACTACATCGCCTTCAATGAGTCGCATCTCCATTGCTGTTGCACCAATAGAATACATTATCCTGTTATCAAGATTTAATATCTGAGCAGTCTTTGATGCACTGCCTAGTGCTATACCAAGGTCTACCAGAGCAAACGCACAAACAGGTGCAAAATAATCATTTATTTTTTTCTTTTCTGGTATTGTGCTGCAATCATACCCACACATCCCACAATTTAGACCAAGAGGCGGCTTTGCAATTGCACCGATAAGAACTATTGCATCCGATTCTAATACATTCTTTGAATCTCTCTGAAAAAATTTTAGGCCTTTTTTATCCCCATATACTTTCATTTTTTCAACTAGCTCTCTGTGGTCCTTGCTACCTTTGAAGATCGTTTTTGTTACTATGTCGTCTACTCCTTTGCCTTTGGGCGCAGTTATTGCTGCTATTTCAATTAGGCCAGCGGCAGCCTTTATACTTTCATTTATTTCTGCTGACATATCCACACCTTAAATGTTTTCGAGTATATTTATACCATTAGATTTCAAAACTTCTATTGACTTCTTTAGGTCACTTACTTTTAGAATCAATATAGCCTTTTTCTCTATCTTAGTTATAAATGCATAAGCGTATTCGATATTAATTGAAGCCTCGCTTAACAGAGTGGCGATTAGCCCCATAGACCCAGGTTTGTCTTCCATGAGGACGCCTAGAACTTCTCCCTTTCTAAAGGACATTCCAGCATCTTTCAAGAGTTTAGTTGCTTTTTCGTTATTGTCTGTTATCATTCTTACAAGGCCAAATTCTCCAGCCTCAACTAGCTGTAAAGCCCTGATATCAACGCCGTTTTTCCCAATAATATTACAGAGCTCTGCAAGCCTCCCAGGCCTATTGTCAATAAAAACACTTATCTGCTCTACCATTTCAACACCTACATATCCTTTCTTAAATCAATTACTCTTTTTGCTTTCCCCTCAGGTCTTGGTATCTGGCCTGGCTCGACTAGTTCAACATCAACACTTAAGCTCAACATTTCAAAGAGCCGTTTCTTGATTTCTTTTTCAAGCGTTATAAGTTCTGATATACTGTCTGAGAAAATTTCATTTGTAACTTCAACTTTTATCATCAGACTGTCTAAAATATCTCTATCGACTATTATCTGGTAATGGTCACCAACGCCTTTTAACGCCATTAGGACCTCTTCTATCTGACTTGGGAAAACATTGACTCCTCTGACTATTAACATATCATCGCTTCTTCCTGTGATCCTCCCAATTCTAGGATGCAATAATCCACAGGCACATTCTTCCCATGTTATCCAAGATAAATCTTTTGTTCTATACCTCATGACTGGCATTGCCTCTCTCTGCAGCGTTGTGAAAACTAGCTCACCTTTTCCCTCACCATCTACATCTGTCTTATTCCCATCTTTATCAATTGTCTCGACAATAAAGTGGTCAGACCATGTGTGAAGCCCGTTGTGCTCAGAGCACTCAATACCGACACCAGGCCCGCAAAGCTCAGTAAGCCCGTATATATCAAAGGCTTCAAGGCCAAGGCCTTTTTCTATCCTCTTTCTCATATTTTCCGACCAGGGCTCTGCGCCAAATACCCCCCTCTTTAAAGATAGTTCATCGAGTTTTAGGTCAGTAGATTTGATAACTTCTGAAAGCATCAATGCATAAGATGGCGTGCAGGCAAGTGTAGTTGTTTTCATGTCCTTTAGTATCTTAATCTGCCTCATCGTGTTTCCACTGCTTGTAGGGATTACTGCAGCTCCCAATCTCTCTGCGCCATAATGAAGACCCAAGCCTCCTGTGAATAATCCGTATCCATAGCTAACTTGAACTAAATCTTTATGGGTTGCACCAACTGTTTCAAGGCACCTCTTATTTAGCTCAGCCCATAATTCTATATCCCTCTTGGTATATGGCACAACTGTTGGAATACCGGTCGTACCTGAAGAGGAATGGAATCTTACAACATTATCAATGGGCGTAGCTATCAAGCCATATGGGTAGTGATGCCTAAGGTCTGCTTTAGATAGAAAAGGAAGTTTAGATATATCATCCAATCCTTTGATATCTTCAGGTTTTACACCTGCTTCTTTCATTTTTTGTTTGTAGTAAGGGAGATTATCCCATGAATATTTGACATTTTTAACAAGGAGTTTTCCTTGGGATTTTCTTATTTCCTCAATCTTTTTTTGCAATCAATCCCTCCAAGAAAATTATAACTGAACACGACCTCTTAATCTGAGTATATATTTTTATCGTATCGATTATTTTAGAATAAGATAAAAGCTTTTATAAAACCTTAGTCTCATGAACTTAAGAGAATATGTCAGAACAAAATCTAATCCCTTTTAAAGTAAAAAAGACTTTTAGCCTTCATAATAAAACATATGAAGAAGGGAGGGATTATGACCTTCATTTTCTTGAAGTTGAAGTTTTAATAAATGAAGGATTGGTAGATATAGTACCATTAAACTCCGTAGATTACAGGAAAATGTTAAAGGAAGAGGGATCCTCAGAAAAGATGCTAGAGTTGGAAGAAAAATTTTATGCCTTTGCGAGGATATCCCAGCGATACCTAAAAAGTAAAGAAAATCTATCTCAAATTGATAAAAAGGCATATAGCGACAGTGCTACCGCATTAAGAAACTTCCTAAGGTTTAGGGCCGAAAAAATTTTAAAAGCCCTCTTAATTGAAAATCAAAAAATTGAAGTCCATGAATCGGAGTTAATTTTCAGTTCATTGATTGGTGGAGAAATATCAAAGTGGATAAAATTTAATGAGAGTATCGTAAAGGGAGAAAAATATGAAATATAGCTACGAGGAAGTTGTTGATAGGTTCAAGGAGTTCTATGAAGCTTATCCTGATGTGAGTGAACCTAAGTACAAAAAGCTTATAGACAAAATGAAGATGGAAGGAAAAAGCTCCCTTTATATCGATTTTGATGATGTTATTGATTTTGACTTTGACCTTTCAGAACAAATTTTGAAGGAACCTGAACAAATTCTAACAGGTCCAAGTGTAGCTTTAAAGGAAGTTTATGGTGCTGAGACTGAGAAAAGGCTCACGGCCAGATTTGTCGATTTGCCCCCAACTGAGAAGATTGATATTAGAGATATCAGAGCTATACACATCAATAAATTTATCCAGATTGAAGGTGTTGTAAGGAGGACTACAGAAGTTAAACCTGAAGTAGTCGAGGCTGTGTTTAGTTGTGAAAGGTGTGGGGAGTATCTTACTGTTATGCAAGATTCACCGAGTTTCAAAACTCCAGTGACTTGTTCAAATCCGGCTTGTGGGAGAAACGGTCCTTTCAAGTTGGTAAAGGCTTATTCAAAGTTTGTTGATTGGCAAAATATAAAGATTCAAGAGAAGCCTGAGAAATTAAAGGGAGGTCGACTTCCCTGGATTATGGATTGTATAATCAAGGACGATATAGTTGATACCGCTCAGGCCGGAAATGTTGTAAATATAGTTGGTATTCTAAAAACAGTTCAGGAAAATTGGCCCAAAAGCGGGGGCAAGAAAACTACCTTCAATAAATCCATAGAAGTTAATAGTATTGGGATAAAAGAGAAGGATATCCAAGATTTAGAACTATCAGAGGAGGATGAAGAAAAGATATTGGAGTTGGCCTCTGATCCTAAAATTTGCGAAAATATAACAAATTCTATTGCCCCTTCAATTTTTGGAAATCAGCATGTTAAGTATGCTGTTGCATTACAAATGTTCTCAAGTGAGGCAAGGGTCCTGCATGACAAAACAAGAATAAGAGGAGATTCACATATACTCCTCGTTGGTGACCCTGGAGTTGCCAAATCACAGATTCTTAAATATATTAATCTTGTTGCACCAAGATCAATTTATACAAGCGGTAAAGGAACTTCTGCCGCTGGTCTTACTGCCGCCGTCATAAGGGACGAAAGCTCAGGTAGCTTTGCACTTGAAGCTGGCGCCCTTGTTATTGCAGACAATGGTATTGCCTGTATCGATGAAATTGATAAAATGTCTAATGAAGACCGTTCATCGATTCACGAAGCTATGGAACAGCAAACTATCTCAATTGCTAAAGCAGGCATTATTGCAACTTTAAACGCTAGGGCTTCCATACTTGCAGCTGCAAATCCAAAGAGAGGAAGATTCGATAGCTATAAACCTCTTGGGGAGCAGATAGACCTTTTGCCTACCCTCCTTTCAAGGTTCGACTTGATTTTCATATTGACAGATAAACCAAAGGAAAGTGAGGATAAAAAAATTGCAGAGCATATATTAAGACTTCATTCAAATGAAATAGATTCAATAATGCCGGTATTGGAAACTGAGGATATAAGGAAATATGCCATTTATTCAAAAAAGACCATCAAGGAGATTACTTTAACAGATGAAGCAAAAAATAGGCTTCTAGAGTTTTATGTCAGTATAAGGAAAAAGGGCGAAGAGAAAAATACCCCGATCCCCATCACTGCAAGACAGCTTGAATCTTTGATAAGATTATCAGAGGCAAGGGCTAGGATGAGATTATCGAATAAAGTTATGGTCGAAGATGTTGAAGATATTATTCAGTTATACATGAAATCAATTGAAGAGATAGGCAAAGATCCAGAAACTGGAGAGATAGACATAGACATGATTATGACTGGCAGACCAAAATCCCAGAGGGACAAAATAACTGTGATAATGGACATCATTTCTAATTTAGATAAGAAGAGCAACAATGAAGGTGCTCTTACAAGCGAAGTCTATGAAGAAGCAAGAGCAGAGAATATCAGTGATTCATTTACCCGTAAGATAATTGATGAGTTAAAGCAGAAGGGAGACGTATATGAGCCAAGGCCAGATAGGCTAAAATTGACTCTATTATAAGGAGATCTTAATGTACAACAGAGGGAGAAACTCAGAAGTATCATTGGTAAAGAAATTATGGGAAAACGGATATGCCGCCCTTAGGATGCCTGGTTCTGGAAGGGGGCAGCTATACCCTCATCCCGATATAATCGCAGGTAATGGTAAGAAATACCTTGGAATAGAAGTAAAGATAAGGGCAGAGGAGAGATGCTATTTCAAAGATGAAGATGTTGAAAAGCTAAAGGAGTTCTGCAACACATTTGGCGCTGTGCCATACTTTGCAGTGAGATTTGTCAGAAGATGGCGTTTTTTTGAAGTTAAAGATTTAGAAAAAACACCAAGTGGATATAGGGCTTCTTTTGGAAAAGGCCAGGAATTCTCTAAGGTCATAGGGGACGAAAATGATCGTTAGGAATGTAGGGCCAGATGACATATATACAGTTATAGATTTAGAATACCAGAATTTTGATTACCCTTACCCACCCGAGGTAATAAACTTTCTATATGAATTCCACAGAGATACTTTTCTTGTTGTAGAAAATGACAAAGTTGTTATTGGATTTGTAATAGGTATAGTGCAGAAAAGAGAAGGGCATATACTAGTAATTGCAATAAGAGATGATTACAAAAAAAAAGGCGTGGGAACATTTCTTATGAAAAGATTGATCGACGTCTATAAGAAAAAAGGTATAACTCGATTAAAACTTGAAGTTAGGGCCAGCAATGTTGCCGCACTATCAATGTACAGAAATCTTGGATTTAAGATTACTAACAGATTAAAACATTACTATGAAAACGGAGAAGACGGATTACTTCTAAGAAGAGAAAATCTTTAAGTTTGCTTTTCCTTGCCAACGTATTTTATCTTTTTTAGTGGACCTTCGTAGTAAATCTCAATTTCTTTTTCAAGATACTCGTAAAGGTATCTCTCTACTGTGCTTCTAGGAATTCTTGTTTCATTTACAAGTTCTTGAATAAAGTAATCTTTACCTGATTTTGTCCTTTCTTTAAGAAGATTTCTAATATAATCAATTCTCTCGTTTCTCAACTCAAACTGTTTTCTCCAACCCACATTTATCACCATCGATTACACATATTGAACGATTAATCTTTAGTTATTAGTATTTAGTTACTCTTACTATATAAAGTTTTCGGTAATTAAAATTAATAATTGAGATTTAATATAGTATTTTATTGGTTAAAAAAAATAATTATAATGAATAACATTAAAAATCAAATATCAATATTATCGATAAACAATAGAAATAATCAAAAACTAATTTAAAACATTCTTTTCAAAGAATTCAATCATAAAATAGGATGTCCAAAAGATTTATTTAGGGTTTGTATATCTGTTCATTCGAGGATAACATGTTTAAAAATATTGTCATTGTAGGAACAGGTTACGTTGGAATCCCTGTTGCCGCTATGTTTGCTGATAAAGGCTTTAATGTAGTCGGGATAAACAGAACGAAGGAAAAAGTGGACCTTATAAACAAGGGATTATGCCCCATAGAAGGGGATGAGCCAAATTTACCAGAGCTTATAGAAAAAGTTGTGAAGAATAAAAAACTTGTCGCAACTACCGATTATTCTGCATGTAAAACTGCTGATGCGATATTAATCTGTGTCGAAACTCCTTTTGATTCTGATAAATGGGAGCCAAAGTATGATTCATTGAAATCTGCTCTAAAGAGTGTGGCTGAAAATATGTCAAAAAACTCATTGGTCATTGTAGAATCTACTATAGCCCCCACAACTATGGAAACTTTGGTGAAACCAATCCTAGAAAATACTTCAAAAATGAAAGCAGGCAAGGATTTCTTACTTGGTAACTGCCCCGAAAGAGTAATGCCTGGAAAACTTCTCTATAACATTGAAAATCTGTCCAGAGTATGTGGTGGAATAAACGAAGAAACAAGAGAGAGAATGCTTCAACTTTATTCCCATATTGTCAAAGGAGAGCTTTATCCGACAGACTGCATTACCGCTGAAGTTGTAAAAACAACGGAAAATGCCTACAGAGATGTTGAGATAGCTTTTGCTAATGAAGTTGCATTGATCTGTGAAAAACTTGGAATTAACGTCTACGAAGTAAGGGAATTAGTAAACAAAGCACCTTACAGGAATATGCATTTACCTGGTGCAGGTGTTGGTGGGCACTGCCTCCCAAAAGACTCACTATTACTTTCTTATGGCGTAAAAGGTATACTAACTCCTGAACTTATGATACTTGCAAGAAATCTAAATAAAAAGATGCCTTCCCACACTGCTGGGCTTTTGACAGATGCCTTAAAAGAAAAAGGAATGGATGCCAAAGGCAAAAATATTACAGTATGCGGATTTGCCTACCTAGAGAATTCTGATGATACCAGAAACACCCCTTCCTTAGGTGTAATTAATGCACTAAAGGAAAAGGGTGCAATTGTTGAGGTTCACGATCCCTTTGTCAAGAGCTATGAAGGGCTTGAAATAAAAAAGGAGTTTTACAGTTGTGTAAAAGACTCAGATGCCCTAGTATTTGTCACAGCACACTCTGAATACAAAAATCTTGATCTAAACAAAATCAAGGAATTGATGAAGACCCCAATAATAATTGATGGAAGAAATATCTTTGATAAAGAAGAAATGATAAAAAAAGGATTCATTTACAAAGGTGTTGGAAAAGGATAAATTAAATTTTTATTATTTTATTAGACATATAAGAATCTATTGCCGAGATTGCAACTTCAAGCGCATGAAGGCCTTCCTCACCTGAAACTGGAGGTGCTGTGTTCTTTTTTAGATAATTGATAAAACAATCAAGCTCTATTGCCAATGGCTCCTTTCTTTCAATCTTCGCATCCTTTTCCCACTCTTTGTCAAATAAAACAAGCTTCTGCTCAATATAATCAACTTCGGCTATGCCTTTATCTGCAACAACAGTAAGACTCCTAACTTTATGAGGAGTATGCCAGTTGGTATCAATTAACCCTGTGCAAGTATTTCCAAAGGTCATTAGAATTGTCGCAAAGTCTTCAAAAGGATGTATTCTTTTGCCACCTGTTGCATATACTGTTTTTACTTTTTCTTCCAATAAAAAAGACATTATGTCTATATCATGAACGCCTAAATCAATAATAATCCCGACATCCCTTATTCTTGGATTGTAAGGTCCGACCCTCTTTGAAGACATTGTGACAACTTTTCCAAGTGTGTCATTTTTTATTAATTCCTTTAGCTTTTGAATAGCCGGATTAAACCTTTCGATGTGGCCAACTGAGAGTTTTATATCTTCTTTCTTAGCCTTGTCAATTATTTCCTTACCATGTTCAACTGTATCTGCAATTGGCTTTTCAACTAAGATATCAACGCCGTTTTCGATAAGATAGTCGCATACGGTCTTATGGAGTTTTGTTGGAACGGCCACGACAGCAGCATCTATGCCCCCTTTTACAAGCTCTTTGTAATCTAAAAACCCTTTTGTGTTAAAAGTATCGGATAATTCAGTAACTCTTTTTTTGTCAATGTCTGATATGCCAACTAGCTCAACATCCATCGACGCAAGGTTTCTTATGTGGTGACCCCCCATAACTCCGGCGCCTATTACTCCAATTTTAATCATTTGAATTCCTCAAAGAACGAAACAATATGTTCAATTTCTTCTTTATTTAATAATGGGTGAACAGGAAATGATATAACTTCCTCTGCAGCTTTTTCTGTTTCTTTTAGTTTATCCTTGTACCCAAGTTCAAGATATAAAGGCTGCTTATGTAGAGGCATTGGGTAGTAAATTCCATATCCTATGCCAGCTTTTTCAAGACCTTTAATTACTTCATCCCTTCTGCCATCTTTTATCCTCAAAGTATACTGGTGAAAAACATGTTCATTACTTGGATTAGTTTTTGGACATTGCAAGTAATCTAGTTTGGATAATTTTTTTGAATAATATTCTGCATTTTTTTGTCTAGTTTTATTAAATCTATCAAGTTTGTTCAGCTGACAAATACCGATAGCTGCACAAATATCAGTCATCCTAAAGTTAAATCCCAGTGCATCATAATAGTACCTTTTCTCCTGGCCATGGTTTCTAAACTTTCTTGCTTTTTCATATACTAGTTTGTTGTTAGTTGTGATCATTCCGCCTTCTGAAGTTGTCATATTTTTTGTTGGATAGAATGAAAAGCATCCTGTACCAAATGAACCCACATTTTTTCCGTCAAATTTTGCCCCGTGCGCTTGGGCGGCGTCTTCGATTAAGATTAGATTATGATCCTCACATAATTCATTTATTGCCTTTAGATCTGCCGCTTGCCCGTATAAGTGAACGGGCATTATTGCCCTAGTCTTCTTAGTAATTTTATCTTCTATCAAAGAAGCGTCTAAATTAAAGGAATTTGGATCTATATCAACAAAGACTGGTTTTGCACCTGTGAAAAGGACAGAGTTGGCTGTTGCAACAAAGGTAAATGAGGTAGTTATAACTTCATTTCCCTTCCCTATGCCGTTTGAAAGAAGGGCAACATGCAAAGCTGTTGTTCCGTTAGAGGTAGATATTGCATATTCTGTTCCGATATAATCTGCAAATTGTTTTTCAAATTCATCAACTTTTTTTGATTGGGCGATATTTCCGCTCATTAATACAGATTTGACTGCTTCTATTTCCTCTTGATCTATAGATGGTTTTGCAATTGGTATCATTTTTATTCCTCTATAATTTCATAGTCTTCTTTATTCAAATAAAAGGTAGTCTTGCATACTGTGCATTCCATTAAAACTTTATCTTTCTCGTCACCAATTTTGACTGCTTTTCTACCACATTTGCAGACAAAACCTTTAAGCTTTGCGGGATTTCCAAATACAAGTCCGTATGCTGGAACATTCTTTGTAACTACTGCACCTGAACCCACCATAGCATATTCTCCAATAATAGTTCCACATATTATAGTGGCATTAGCTCCAATAGATGCCCCTTTCTTAACGAGGGTAGTAACAAGCTCCCAGTTACTGTTGAAAGCTCTTGGGTATAAATCGTTTGTAAATGTCATATGGGGGCCCAAAAAAACATCATCTTCAACTTCAACACCATGGTAGACAGAAACACCATTCTGAATCTTAACATTGTTCCCAATCTTCACATCAAAGTCGATGTAAACACACTTGCTTATAATGCAGTTCTCACCTACTTTTGCACCTTCCCTAATCTGTGATTGATGCCAAACTTTGGTATTTTTGCCAATTATAACACCTTTAGAAATTTCAGCAGTTTCATGAATAAAGTAATCTGCCATAGAAAAATAGTATAATAAAAAGAATTTAAAATTATCTGATGGTTATCTTGGTAAAACGTACAATACCCCAGCTATACCAGACATGACAGAAAACAAGTAACATAGAAGTATGGCTTTTTTTTCAGTCATGGGAAAATAGTAAGGTAAAAACCATTTCACGGTAAGATTATTCGGAACGTGAAGTATTCCATTTTGATCTACTTTTCCAAATTTAATATGGGGATACCCGCGTATTTTCCAGTAGACAAACATTAGGAAGTTGATTATATGGGGTATTAGTATTATTACCCCAAATATCTCCATATTCTGGAATATAATAAATCCTCCAAGAGCCCCCCCTATCATAAGGGTACCGATATTTCCCAAGAATATCCTTGAAGGGTATTTATTGAAGTACATGAAAGCTATCATTGCCCCTAGTATCGGTGCGATATAAACAAGGCCAATGTAATCATATTTTATAAAAGATGCTATGGCTGAGAACGCCAAAAGTATTGTGGTGACGCCCCCTGAAATCCCGTTGAATCCTGAATGCATATTTACTAAGTTTGAAACAACCATGACGTAAAGGGGGGCTATGATATAGGAGAATAATATCCCGAGTTCTATCTCTATGAATAAAAGTGAGAGATTTGTATCAAGATTTAGGAGCGCTATCGGAAATGCTAAAAAGAAAGGGGCAATGAGTTTTATTTTCCTCCCCACATTCACAAGGTCATCCACCAATCCAAAAATAGCATAAATAAAGATCACAAAATAAAATATCAAAAGTTCCTCAATCTGCGGGAAAAAAAGCTGGATTATAATCAAAGAGGATAGAACCCCCATTAGTATAGGAAGACCTCCCATTGTTGGAACAAGAGTTTTTTTAGTTTTATAGTAATCTTTTACCACGTGGCCTTCTTCTGCAAATTTATGAATGAATTTAGGTATAAGAAAAAAAGTAACTAAAAAACTGA
This sequence comes from Methanofastidiosum sp., assembly GCA_035362715.1. Lineage (NCBI taxonomy): Archaea > Methanobacteriati > Methanobacteriota > Candidatus Methanofastidiosia > Candidatus Methanofastidiosales > Candidatus Methanofastidiosaceae > Candidatus Methanofastidiosum > Methanofastidiosum sp. The sequence goes on along the minus strand of DAOSDU010000002.1, from coordinate 16,661 downwards.
CAGTTATAGAAATAAAAAAAGTTAAGTAAGTTTGCATAGTATCAGCTGTTATCTTAATATTCTATAAATCTTTACATAGCCGTTATCGTATACCAGATTATAGTTTTGAAGACCACTCTCGTAAACAATAAGTCTTGCAAATAAAGTATCTTTGATAGTTTCAGGCATCATGATAGCATTTTGAGGTGTGATGTAAATTATCTGGGGTATCGATTGGAAAGTATACTGAACATTCTCATATACAAAGTTCTTTTCATTCGGATTTTCAATGACAAAGTTTGAAACGCCGTAACGCTGATTATTCTGCTCTATGTAACAGTAAGTATTTGTATCGCCAGTGACTAGGAAAAGTCTAGTTGCACCGCTTTCATATACATATGTAGTTGCATTGTTCAATTTTGATGTACCTTTGAAATAGAAATAAGCAGTTCTAAACGTATCCCTTCCTATCACGCTGTTAAGTACGCTAGTTTTAACTAAAAGGCTCTGGTCCACAAGAACATAGTTCATCTTAAAATTATTCCCAGTTGCCCTGTATGCTTCTTGCTCCATTGCTGTAATCTTCTGAATACCGGTGGAATCAGTAGCTCCAAGAAACTCTCCAAACCCGCTTATCCATGGATCCATCCCGCTTCGCATACCATCTGAAATTGTTCTCCTTCCTCCAACTGTCTGTATCCAGTACCCATAATCCCACCAGTTGCAGACTATTTCTTCCTGCGGGGTATTCTCATTTAACCACAGGAGTGCAGAGAGCCAGTTGTCATCAAGGTGAGGGGATTGAGAAGTCCTGTATGGGATTGAACCGCCATACCTCTGATCCAAAGGATTATAGAGAGACAGAGAACTGAATATAATAAGAGCAATTATAGTGATAGGAAGTGCCTTCTCTTTTGAGAACTTACTTGTTAAGAAGTCATAAATTCCCATAAATCCAAATGCAGCTATTATTGCAAAGGTAATACCCCCAAAGAATGCGTTTCTTAGCATCTGGTAAGACATGAAAGTATTAAATGCAAAAGCTGACAAAATAAAGAGAGTTTGTTTGGCATTTTTATTATTAAGAATCTGGAATATTCCGTATACCGCACCTATTACCGCCATTATCGGGAATAAGTAAAATTTATCCAAAAAGTCAGAGAATGTACTTGACTGGCCCTGGCCGGATATCCCGCTGATATCGATACTCTTGAATAGATATCCCAATATGTTGTAGTTTAGCACAAACTCAGCTATTGCAATAAGGATGACAGAAAGCACAGCCATAAAAACAATGTAATATCTCCTGTCTTTCGCAAAATACCCAGATAAATTAATGATGGATGCAAACCCCAGTCCTAGTAGTGCAAGATAAATTCTAAGCGACTCCAATTTATACGTAGGTATCAAAAAGTTGGCATAAATCAATGAAACAAGACAAACTCCCACCAAAATCCACATATCGATGTCCTTTATAATTCTGTCTTTGAGTGTAAGATTTTTGATTTTTTTAGTTTCTTTGATGAAAGGTTTGAAAAGGACATAAGTTGCAACTATTAGGGGAATAAAGAAGAAATTACCAAATGTGTTTGCGTATAAAATCAAAACTATAAGAGATAGTACTCCATATAATATAGTTTTGTTTCTTTCCTTTTCTTTAATGATAAACATGGCTAACAGCATGAAAAGAATAAAGAAAAATGAGCCGACTGTATCCTTCCACAATCCCCCTCCGGCAGTCCTGTAGATAAAAGCAGGCATTATTGCAAGGAAGAAAGATGATATAACTGCGACATATTTATTTCCCCATGCTTTTAATGCAACAAAGTATATCAGGATTGCGCCTATTACACCTATGAATATCGGGAGATACATATGGACTTTCAGGAGATCGGCGCCAGTTACCTTTGATAAAATTGAGGTCAATATAGGGAGACCTTGCAAGTCTTCAGCCACAAAGGATCTGGCAACAGTTGGTGCCATTGGGTCTATCTGGGGGATCCCCCCGGATAGGTAGTAAGCAGCTTCTCTTAAGAAGAAATACGGGTCATAACCCAATAATCTATTAAATCTTAGAGGCCAAGACCTCATAAAATATCCAATAACTACAGACAGTGCGAGACCGATAATGATAAGATAATTATCAAAACTATTAATTCCCTTAAAAGAAAATTTTTCTTTACTAATGATTTGTTTATCTTTTTTCCCCTTAGATTTGACCATAAAAACTCCCTACTTAACTCGTTTGAAAATAATTTAAATAATTAACTGAAAAAAAGAATATAAAAATAAAAAAGAATTAGTTCTTCCGTCTTCTGAAGTAGTAATAGACTAATGCTGCTGCGCCCAATACACCAGGAACCTCAAATCCAGGTACGCCTTTGATAGGTGAGCTTGATTCTTGCTCAACTGTGACATAGATTACATCTCTGTCTGTTTCTCCGTTGTTATCTGTTACAACTAGAGTCACTTTGTAAACGCCCGGTGTTGCATATGAGTGGAGAGGCTCCTTTTCATCTGAATCCCTATCATCTCCAAAGTCCCATGCATATTTTGTTATTGTTCCGTCAGAATCTGTAGATTTTGAAGCGTCAAAGTGTACTGCTTCGCCAACTTTTACTTTGGCATCGCTTCCAGCATCTGCTTTTGGAGGTTTATTTGTAGTAGCCGGCGGCGTAGTTGAATCTTCTGTGATTATGGCAATAGCTGTATCAGTATTTGTGGCTCCATTGTTATCTGTGACTGTTAGCGAAACAGTATATGTTCCAGGTGAGGCGTATACATGGCTTACTATTGATCCAGCTGAACTACCTCCATCTCCAAAGTCCCATGCATAGCTAACTATGGTGCCATCTGAATCAGTAGAGCTAGAACCATTAAAGCTGACTGACTGACCAACTTTTGAAGTTTTGTTGGCACCTGCATTTGCCTGTGGAGGATTGTTTGAAGGTGTTGGTGTAGGTGTTATAGACACAGTTAAGGTTTGAGTACGCTCATTATTTGTTTCAGTTTCCTCTGAAACTGTATTTGACGGATCTATGCCTGCTTTTACAGTCGTAGAACCTTCGGGGAGTATCAGGGATGGAAAATTAACTGTGGCTGTTGATCCAGCAGGCATATTAACATTTCCAGTACCATCAAACTTAGTAACTCCGTTAAACCAAATCTTTAGTCCAACTTCTCCAGTGTAATCCCCTGCACCACTGTTTGCAATGGTCACCACGACCATATTGGAAGCGCCTTTTTCGATATTAGTAATTTTTAAATCAGGTTTGCTAGATGGAGAACTATAGAAGTATAATAAAGTGGGGTTGTTGAAAGTAATCCTATCAACTTGGCCATCGTTGTCTGTTGTAGTTGTATATTCTATCCTAAACTGCAGATTTTTCTTGCCGGATGCAACTGCATTTGCGAGTTCAGACTTAACGTCCATCACGTCACTTGGAGCCGAGCCACCAGACCATACTGTCGATAACTTTGGCCCATTAAAATCAGATACTGTTAAACTAGTCCCATAATCTACATTATACACCCTTAGATTACCTAAAGTAGCAAAAGGATTGCCTAAAGTTATTGTATTATCTGTGAGCCCAAGAGTTGCAGAAGTGATAGTAGAGCCTGCAGGGATGGAAGATATGTCAAAACTCAAGAAACATCTGACTTGCAAGTTTCCAGCTTGATCTCCTGCTGTATACGTTCCGCTACCATAACTTGACCCCGAACTTGTCAAGCTTCCGCTTAACCCAGCATCGGGTGTATGTAATAGCAAGGGAAGTAATGGAAGAGGGTCTATGACAAATGGTACACTTGTTGTAGTTGTTAAAAGTCCAAGAAACAAAGTTGTTGCTAAAATTAAAGATATTATTTTTGTTTTGTTTTTCATAATTTCACCTATATTGTCCCGTTATTATTAGAAAAAGGAGATATTTAAATCTTATTATAGGTTAATCATGATTTTAATTTCTTAGCTGCAGTTTTTAGAGCAATTAGAATACTTTTTTGGGGCATTATCGTAACTACTGGGATCGTCACGACTTTTTCTACAATCGAGCTTACTATCGGAGCACAAACAAGTGCACTTGCACCATCCCTTTCTGCCCGAATAGACTGAATAAATACTTCTTCGATGCTAGTTGCAGAATACTCCTTTATCAGATATTTATTATCGCTATCTGAAACATAACTCTCATCAAGCATGTTAAGAACAGGCCTTGAGGCAATCAATGCAATGAATTTATTATTTTTTTCTTCTCCTTCTTTTAGGACTTCATGAATCTTTCTTAGTGTTTTGAGGTTTGGTTCCCTGTCACCGGAAAAAATCTTATAGATAGTTGGAAGTGGTATTCCCGAAATTTCAGAAAAATTTTTGATGCTCCCAAAGCTTTTTACTAAAAGTGATTCCAATTCAACTTTAAATCTATCATTAGTAAAAAATATGATTTCCTTTAATCTTTCTGATTCTGTATACCCCAACTTATCACCTTAATGTATATTAAAAGTTCTCATATTTATACTTTTGGGTAATAATTTTATACTATAATAGAAAAATTTATATATTAGAATAATGATTACCATACAGGTGAATTAAATGAAAAAAATATTTGGGATAATCGCTTCTATCTTGATTGCTTCGACACTCCTCTTAGGATGTGTAGGGCAAGGAACAGATGATACAAAAAAAATGACCGAACTTAAAATAGGTTACCAGCCAAGCACCCACCAGATTGCAGAAATGATTGCAATGGAAAAGGGGTGGTGGCTAAACGACCTTAAGAAGTACGGGATTGAAAAAGTAACAGATTATGAATTTCCTTCTGGGCCTCCAGAAATGCAGGCAATGCTAGGTGGGCAGATTGACATAGCCTATGTAGGTGCAACACCCCCAATACCAGCAATTGACCAAGGCCTAGATGCTAAAATAGTTGCTGCTGCCCAGACACAGGGATCAGATATAGCCATATGGCCAGAAAGTGAATATACTGGCCCGTCGTTCTTTATAGGGAAAAAAATAGGTACATTTCCACCTGGATCAATACAGGATATGGTATTAAAGAAATGGTTAATGGACAACGGAATAGATGTTTCAAAAGTGGATATAAAAGCCATGGGGCCGGGAGATGCAACTACCGCTTTAACAGCAAAACAAATTGATGCAGTGTTCTTACCCCATCCTTCACCTGCTCTTCTAGAAATAAATGGTAATGGAAAGAGCGTCGTTGAGTCCGGTGAAATGTGGCCTGGCCATGCCTGTTGCGTACTTTTAGTCAGCGGAAAACTGATGAGGGAGAATCCAGAACTCGTAAAGGAAATTATAAACACTCACATCAAAGCCACAGAATATATCAAAGACAATCCTGAAGAGGCAGCAGAGATAGCTTCAAGGAAACTTGGATTGAGCAAAGAAGTTGTCTTGTATTCTATGAAAAACTCGGACACAACATTCATTCACAATCCACACGACATAGTTATTTTCATGGAAGCATATGCAAAAGAGCACTACGATCTTGGGTACACAAAAAAACTTCTTACTGTAAACGACCTTGTAGATACAAAGCTTTACGACGAAGTCTCTAAAAAATAAAGGATAAATATTTAAATAAATTTTTTACTTTTTATCCAAATGAATGAATACGATAATTTTCTAAAAAAGTATAGGATTTATACTATAATTTCACTTGGCGTAGCAGTTGCCATATGGCAGATTATTGCAGCCCTTATAGTAAAAAATCCTTTTATTCTACCAAGTTTCACGGAAACGATTACATCTTTATACGATTTGATAGTAAGAATGGAGATATTTGCTGATTTAGCCATAAGTTTATACCATTTTGCAATAGGAATGTTCTTTGCGATTATTTTTGGTATACCTATTGGGATGGCAATGGGCTGGTTTAAGAAAATAGACAATTTGATGGACCCTTTAATTGAATTATTAAGGCCTGTCCCACCTCTCGCATGGATACCTTTTGCAATAGTCTGGTTTGGATTGACCCACCAGTCTGCAGGATTTATTATTTTTATCGGGGCATTTTTCCCAATACTTACAAACACTTATTCAGGGTTTAGTAGCGTCCCAAAAACCTTAGTTGAAGCGGCGAAGGTTTTAGGATGCACCAAAAATAAAGACTTACTCAAATCAGTTGGTCTTCCCTCCTCATTTCCAGATATAGCCGTTGGACTACGAGTTGCAATGGGAATAGGTTGGATGTGCCTTGTTGCGGCAGAACTTTTTGGGGTTAGTAAAGAAGGGCTTGGATATAAAATTTGGTGGTATTATTACCTCCATAGAATGGATAACGTTCTTTCTTATATGATAGTCTTAGGCCTTATAGGACTAGGAATAAACTGGGTATTCAGATACGTTGTGGAGAAAAAACTTCTCAGGTGGATGGAGGGGACTGTATATTAATCTCTGCCATAAGTTCTTCCAATATATCTTTCCTTAACATTACAAATTCTGTATTGGTCCTATTTCTCTTTCTAGGAAGAGCTATCTTAAATTCCTTTTTTATTTTTGCAGGCCTTTTGGTTAAAACTAAAACCCTATCCCCAAGGTAAACTGCCTCGTCAACATTGTGTGTGATAAATATAATTGTTTTTTTTGTTTCAGTCCAGATTCGTAAGAGCTCATCTTGAAGAATATTTCTTGTCTGCGCATCTAGTGCCCCAAATGGTTCGTCCATAAGTAAAACATCAGGGTCATTGACTAAGGCCCTTGCAATTGCCACTCTTTGCTTCATTCCCCCTGATAATTGGTGAGGATAACTGTTCTCATATCCGCTCAATCCTACCATTGAAATAAATTTATTAGATAACTTTTTTCTTTCTTCAGGGGGTAGGCCCTTGTACTCAAGACCAAATTCAACGTTTTTCTGGACCGTTCTCCATGGAAACAATGCAAACTCTTGAAAGACCATCCCTTTTTTTGAAGATGTGGATTCCACTTTTTTCCCATCAAGAAGCACTTCCCCGGAGTCAGCTTGTTGCAAGCCTGCTATGACCCTTAAAATTGTTGTTTTACCGCAACCTGAAGATCCAACTATGGAAAGAAATTCACCCTCGTAAACATCAAAACTAACATCTTCGATTACAGGCAGAGGTTTCCCATCGTCAGAATTAACAAAACTCTTTGATATATTATTTACCTCAACCTTTATTTTATTCATATACATTGTCTTGTAAAACTACTTTTAAATTTTGCCATGATTCAATTTATAAAGAAAGAGCTTTTTTTATCTTTATGAAGATAATTGGAGTTTATGGCTTTAAGAAATCAGGAAAGACCACAGTTGTAACTTCAATTATCAATGCCCTGGCCAAAGAAGGATATTCTGTTTCATCCGCGAAAAGCATCCATATTGATAACTTCTCTTTGGAGACTGAAGGCACAGATACATTCAAACATCACGATTCTGGTGCAAAAAGTGTTGGCTTAGTTTATCCAAAGGGCAAGGCAATCTTATACTATGATCAAAATACTGAAGATTTCCTAAATAAGTTTGAATCAGATTACCTTATTCTTGAAGGTTTTAGAGATTATAAATGTCCAAAAATTCTCTGTGCAAGGGAGGAAGCTGACATATTAAAAGACTTAAGAGAGGATGTTTTCTGCATATCGGGTTTAATCTCAAATAAGATTCAAGAGTATAACGGGATCCCTGTAATTAATCATGACCAAATAAAAAAAATTATAGAAATAATAGAGAAGTTATAGATTTTTGATACACTTCTCAAGAACCTCTTTTGTTTGGGTATACTCAGATAGTATCTTTTCACCAAATGGGGTCAACTCTGAATGGCCGCCGCCTTTCCCACCCCTAGTTTTAGAAATAATTTCTTGACCAGAACTCCTTTCAATCGCCCTTATCTTCCTCCATGCGTGGGCATAGGATATATTATAAAAGTTTGCTGCTTCAGAGATGGATTTCAACTCCTTAATTTTAAGCAAAAGGTCAGCAGTTCCCTTTCCCAAAATATATCTTTTTTCTTTGTCTTCAAGCCACATTTTGAATTTAGGTACATGTTCCATAGTATCAATCACATGAAGAGTATATATGCCACAATCATGAAAATTATTAAGAATATTGCTAAGATTATACTATCTCTGTTGCTGAGTCTTGCCTTTGGAACCCCATCAATATCCCTGTCAATTTCTTCTTCCATATTACTACCATTTTTATTAGGAGTTAAAAGTATATAAATCAAATGGTTTATCAAAATGAAATTAATATTTATTGTAAATGAATTTTACAATATATAAAAAAGGTGTATCAAGTACAGCTATTATCCATTTTACTATATACTGCCCTATGACTAATGACAAGAGGATATCCATTGGGGTAGTTCCATAAAATGCAATTGTGATGAAAATAATTGTATCTACAAACTGGCTTATCATCGTTCCTGCATTGTTCCTAAGCCAGAGGTGCTTTGGGTACTTATTTTTAAAAAACATGAAAATTTTTACATCAAGATTTTGGGATACTATATATGCAATCATTGATCCAAAAACAATTCTTGGAACTATTCCAAATATGGACTCAAAAGCGGCCTGACCCTGCCAAAATGGAGCTGCCTGCCATTGAACTGCAACCCAGATTGAAACAACGAGTACTATGTTTGATAAAAATCCGACAAAGACAGCCTTGATTGCTTCCTTCTCAGAGTATAATTCTGAAAGAAAATCAGTCAGCAAGAATGTAGTTGAATAGACTAAGACTGCCGCAGGGACTGTAAAGGGCCCAAAAACTACTATTTTGGATGCAATGATGTTGGCAACTACAGTAAAGCATGCAAACATCCCGATAATATATTCCACCCCATATCTTTTGGCAATAAGTGCAGAAATAGATCCGATTGCCAATGTCAAAAGAATCCAGACTATAACTTCAATCATGCGACAATGCCCCCTATTTTGTCATTGGTTTTGGATAATTTTTCACGTTAGTAGTTTTATTAAGAAACCCGTAAGGAAGTATAAACGGTACCCTCTTCGTGTAATTTACATATCGCTCTCCAAACAAAGCAATCATGGCTTTTTCTTCTTCTTTCGACATGTAGACGACAAAAAGAGTGATCAGGATTGCAAATTCAAGGTAAAGAAGGTAAGGGCTTGCAATAATGAATCCCCACACGGCCAATAGCCATGAAAAATACAGAGGATGCCTACAAATAGAATACGCACCGTCATAGAAGAATACCTTCGGAGTGTCGAGTATCCCAAAATATTGGGGTAGTCTATCGGCTTTTGATATTTGAAGTGTTACATAAGAAGATAACCACATAGCTATCAAAGGCGGAACTATTCCGATTAGACCTTTTAGGGGGGTAAAAAGCTCAGGTGTTGTTTTCCTATATAAAAATACAAAGTATAAAGTAAGGCCCAATAATAAGAGTGAAACAGGTATTCTTATCAAAGTATACGAGGAAAGACTTAATCTAAATTTTGATGTAAATATTTTCTTAAAAGACTCTTTTGAAGTGGCTAAATGCCAAATGGCAAAAATAATGAAAACTAATAAAACTAACAAATATTCAATCATAAAATCACATAAAAACTTAATTCAATTATATTAAAAAGATTTCTTAAAAATTAAAGAAAAATTAAAAATTAAATTTTTTATTTTGGTACAGGACTAAAGTCCTTTGCATACCATGCTGGGTAGAGGACGTAGTAGAGTATCAAAGATATAAATAATCCTATGAACCATGTCCACATTCCTGCTGCTGGAACTAACAAAGGTAGACCCATTGAAACTACTATCCCAAGGAATAGTGAAACTGCACCGACCATATTGACTCCGTGTGTTTTAGAGTATCCAAGGTATATTGAACTCAATACACCAAGTATTAATACTGCTGTTGTAATCCATGAAGGCCATCCTGTTCCAAGTATTAATCCCTTTGTTGAGAAGTACACAATCAATCCTGCACATATTAGTAATAGCACGGTCATTATTGGGTTTGCAGTCTTCTTGAAATCATAGTATCCGTTATTCTTGTATATGTCATCTAATTTAATAGTTTGTTTCCTAATAAGCCAGAAGTCTGCTATAACGACACCTGCAACAGGTCCAAGGAATGCTCCGTATCCCAATAACCATGTCCAAATATATGCATTTGGATCTGCCAAGAATCTCCAAGGCTGCATTAGTATACCTATCAAGCTTATGATAATGGTTGTAACTTCCCAGTTTAATTTCTTGGGATATACGTGCATTACATCGTTGATTGGAGCAACCATGTTTGCAGCGATGTTTGTTGTAAGTGTTGCTAGAATGACGAATATTAATCCAACGTAAATGAAGAATACACTTCCAGTTTTAATCATCAAAGCTACAGGGTCCCAGATTGCACTTCCGAAAATAACAACTGATGCTGATGTGACTGCTACCCCTATGAAGGAGTATAAGGTCATTGTTGTTGGCATTCCAAGTGTCTGGCCTATATACTGAACTTTTTGATTCTTAGCAAACCTAGTCAAGTCCGAGATATTAATCGCTAAAGTTGCCCAGTATGCTACCATTGCAGTCAAGAATGCTGGCCAAATAGCCATAGAAGCTGTTGTCGGTTGGTTTAAAATTGGTCCCCATCCACCTGCATTTGAGTATCCCCACCAGAGTAAACCTATTCCGATAAGGAGTAGTAATGGTGCTGAAAGGTCGTTCAACCATTTTACACCAGGTGCAGATTTCTTAGGTGAAGAGTAGTAACAAATTACAACTGTCATTATCCAAGACAAAAGGAATGATATGACTGTGTGTGCATTTAAGTTGAAAAATGGTATAGTTCCAGTCATTGCACCGTATCCAGCTGGACTTAATTCTACTAAGATACCGTCAATTGCGAAGGCCATAACCATTGTCTGGATCCCAAACCATCCTATGGCTACAACTGCCCTTAACAGTGCGGGGATGTTGGCCCCGTAAATACCAAATGCGCTTCTCAAGAAAACAGGGAATGGTATACCGTACTTTGCTCCGGCGAAGGAGTTTAGAACCATTGGAATCAATACAATTATTTGACCGAGAGCTATGGTACCAATGACGATTGCCCAATTGAATCCAGCGTCAACCATACTTGCACCTAACATCCATGTTGGAACACATACGGACATTCCTACCCATATAGCAATGTACTCGTAGTATCCCCATGTCCTTTTTGCAAAGGGTACAGGTGCCAAGTCTTTGTTGTAAAACTGAGAATCAGGCAATGTTTCAGTAAGTTCAAACCTACCGTTTTCCTCTTTAACAATAGACTTTGCCATCTTTTTACCTCCAAATTTTTTGCCGATTATATTGTCGACGTATTATTATGTAATTGGATATTTAAAAATGTTTTGGTAAGTTATTAGCCGAAATAAGATTTTATTGGATAAGTGGCTAATAATATGGTCAATAATCGAAAATTTTTTCTATTTGTGATGAAAAAATATTTTTAAAAAAAAATGCCGGAATAAGCTTACTGGAAATATTTATAAAATATAATTAAAATCAATTGTTGTGGCATCGACAATATTGATTAATCTGATTTTTACTGCAATAATCTCAATAATGTCCTATTTAAAATATCTAAGCGCAAAGAAAGATATTTACAAATCCTTTGCAATTGGCTTTGCACTCTTTTCAATTCCTTATCTTTTTACTGTATTGAGGATTTCTTTTTATGGGAGAAGTGAAGTTGATCTGATAATCAGCATCATAGGGTACATTGCCATTATTTATGGAGTAATGAACAGATAATTTTTCTTAAAAAAAATTTGGTAGCGGGGAGTGGATTTGAACCACTGGCCTGCGGGTTATGAGCCCGCCGGGCACTCCTAGCTGCCCTACCCCGCTAGAATAAACATAAGCGGACCCGGAGGGATTCGAACCCTCGATCTACGGCTTAGAAGGCCGTCGCCTTATCCGCTGGGCTACGGGTCCCGACGCCTTAGATTATAGTGTAATCTTTGTTGGCAACTTATAAATGTTTCTCTCAAAAATAAAGTTTAAAATTAATGAAGATTAAAGATAATGTTTATATTTTTACCATTTATAGAAATTTAAAAAGGATAATCTTGAATAATATAAAAATAAAATAATAAGAAAGGCATATAAATTTCAAGGTCAAAAGACTAAATATGTATCGGCCCCCATATGTTGCCGGGAGTTTTTATCCAGAAGACAAATCAGCACTTCAAAAAATGATTGGAAATTTTATGGAAGAAGCAAAAAGGAATATTGATTTTATCGATGAAGGAAAATATGCCGGGGTGTTGTGTCCTCATGCGGGGTATGTTTTTTCTGGCAAAACTCAGGCACACTCATACTATTATTTATCAAATTCTCTCCCGGAAACTTTTGTTATCCTTGGGCCAAATCATACTGGACTGGGTCTTCCTGTAGCACTGATGGATAAAGGGTCATGGGAAACACCTTTTGGGGAAATAAAAATAAATGAAGAGCTCGCCTCAAAAATAGTTGAAAATTCAGGGTTCATTGGAGTTGATTCTGCCGCCCATAAATATGAACACTCAATAGAGGTACAGCTGCCATTTTTACAATACATAAAAAAAGACATTACTTTTGTCCCGATATGCATGGGGATTCAGGATAAAGAGACGGCCCTTGATATAGGAAAGGCGATTGCTAAATCAAGCAAAGAATCTTTAGGGGTAATCGCTTCAAGTGATCTGGTCCACTATGGCAGTCGATTTGGATATAGCCCAATTAGGGGTAGCAAAGAAGAGACTCTTTTGTGGATAAAGAACAATGATATGGAGATTCTTAAAATGGCAGAGAATTTTGATATAGACGGATTATATCAATTCATAGAAAGTAAGGAGTATACTACATGTGGCTATGGCCCACTTTCTGCTATGCTTTCATCTATGAAAGAGTTAGGTGCAAAAAAAGCAAGAATTTTAGATTATTCAAATTCTTATGAAACGTCAGGAGATTATAGCACTGTTGTAGGTTACGGCTCGGTGGGGATCAGATGCTAGTATCTGCACCAGGTAAGATAATCCTATTTGGGGAGCATTCCGTTGTTTACGGGAAAGGCGCAATAGCTTCGGCAATAGATTTACGCACATATACCGATGGAAAATTATTGAATGAGAAAATAATCAAAATCCATGCAAATGATCTTAAAATACCTGGCCTCAGTATATCATTTTCTGAAGAGGAAGTTTTTTTAGGGACAGATTATGGCAAGGCTGGCTTTGTGGTATCCTATGTTAAGTCAGCTATAGAGCGGATATTCACTGAATATGGTTCAAGAAAAGGCTTTGAAATTTCCATAAAATCAGATATACCTGTTGGTGCTGGGCTTGGCTCATCTGCTGCCGTTGTTGTCCCAACGTTAAAGCTTCTTTCAGAACTTCTTGAAATGAAACTTAAAAACGAGGAGATAGCAAGAATGGGAAAAGAAGTTGAGTTTGAAGTTCAGGGAAGCTCAAGTGGTATTGATCCTGCAGTTTCAGCTCTTGGTGGCGGAGTTTATTTTAAGAAAGGAAAGATTGAAAGATTCTCCGCACCGAATCTCCCACTGATAGTTGGATATACTGGAGAAAAAGGAAGCACAAAGATTCTTCTTGAGAAAGTAAAGATGTTGAAGGAAGAGTATCCTGGAATCGTTAATGACATTATGGATGCCATGGGAGAGATAGCAGAAAAAGGAAAAAAGATATTGCACGATAACGGTGATTTAAACGAACTGGGAGCTTTGATGAACATCAATAATGGCCTTCTTGAAGCTATTGGCGTTTCAACAAAAGAGTTATCAGAGCTTGTATTTGCATCAAGGATTTCTGGTGCTCTTGGTGCAAAGATAACTGGAGCGGGTGGCGGTGGGTGCATGTATGCACTCGCACCGAACAAACAGAGGGAAGTAGAAACTGCCATAAAGATTTCTGGCGGGATACCTATCAGAACTAAAACAACTGATGAAGGGGTCAGGATCGAGCATGAGTGAATATTTATCATACATTATTAATGACAGGGCACGCGATTACTCGATTAAGAAAACTTCAACAGATTTTGTTTCTATTGATGTGGCAAAAAAGTTGAGGTCAATCTATTCTGATATGCCGGAGTATCATAAGACGCCTCTAGTACCTTTGGAAAAACTTTCAGAGAAAATTGGTGTTGGAAAGATATGGGTGAAGGATGAATCGTATAGATTTGGCCTTAATTCGTTTAAGTCACTTGGCGGGATCTATGCAATTTATAAATCATTAGAGAAAATGGCCGGCAGGAATATTTCTATCTCTGAAATATTTTCTCCCTCTTTTAAGGAAGGTATTGGTGAATTGACATTTTCTGCTGCAACTGACGGAAATCATGGGCTTGGTGTCGCATGGGCTTCCATGAAGCTTAGGCAGAAGGCCGTTATTTATTTACCAAAAGGTACAGCTCCTCAGAGAGTTGAAGCTATAAGAAAGACTGGAGCTAAAGCTGTTGTAATAGAGGGGAACTATGACGATGCTGTGGAAAAGATGGCAAGAGACGGTGAGAAAGAAGGCTGGCAGGTAATATCCGATACTGCATGGGAAGGCTATCAAGACATGCCAAGATGGATCATGCAGGGCTATACTGTTCTATTTGATGAAGCTATGGAGGAGATAAAGGAGAACGGTAGCGATATGCCAACTCATATAATTCTCCAAGCAGGTGTTGGCTCTTTTTCTGCTTCGGGAGTCGGTTATTTTAATTCAATCTATGGTAAAAAAAGGCCAGTCTCGATAATTGTTGAACCTGATAATGCGGCTTGTTTTTATGAATCGATTCAGATAAATGATGGAAAGCCTCACAGGGCAAAAGGAGATCTTTCAACTATAATGGCGGGATTGTCATGTGGCGTCCCAAATCCAATAGCATGGGGCATTCACCTTGACTATTCTGATGTCTTTGTTTCGTGTAAGGATGAGCTATCTGCATTATCAATGAGGGCATTAGGAAATCCGTTGAAAGGCGACAGAAAAATAGTGTCTGGGGAAAGTGGTGCAATTGGCCTTGGTGTCTTAATGCATATCAAAAAAGCTCTAGAAATTGGGAAGGATTCAGAAATTCTATTAATCAGTACTGAAGGCGATACAGACCCGAAAAATTATTTTGATATTGTGTGGGGAGGAAAACTCCCATCACGAGTTCCTATATAGTCATGATTATAATAACTCCAATTGCCATAAGTCCAATCCACCACATTTTCTCATGACGGAATATCTTTGTTCCATCAAGAGGCCCAAATGGCAAAAGATTGAACACACCAATAAAAGCACTGACATATGCAATTTGTGCCAATAGAGGGATAAATGTAAATCTAAAAAGAGCAAGAGTAGAAACTGCGACTATCATATTTGCTAAAGGTCCAGAAAGAGATATCTTTGCGTCTTTCTTCTCATCTGTCAATCCATATATGTAAACTGCGCCGGGTGCCGCAAACACTATTCCAAGAGCAAAGGACATCCCTAACGCAAGCAAAAGCCCCATCTGCCAAAGATGAAACTGGGCAGGGTATCCATATCTAATTGCAGTAAATTTATGAGAAAGCTCATGAAGCAAAAAAGCAGCACCCACTATCACAAAATATTTTGGAAGGGTTGAGATAAAAGATATCATTTTTGTGACACTGCTTAATGCAAATGCACCACCGTTGAATGCAAATCCAAATGCAAGGGACAATGCCGCCCATGCAACTACAAGCTCAATAACTTCTTTTTTAGTAAAATTATACATCTGTTTCACCTAAATATCTCTTTATCCCGGAAACATGCCCTGCTCCCACGATAGCTAAAACCTTTTCCTTCTGTATTCTTTTTAAGTTTTCTGCCATGAATCTGTCACGCTCGTCCACAAGCACCTCATATATGAAGGGATACCTTTCTTTTATTTCATGAATCAACTCTACAGGATTTTCATAAACATAATCAATTGAGTACTCTTTGTCAGGTAAAATTGCATCTTTTAAAATCATGACCTTTTCTTTGAATCCAACTTTTTCTAAGAGCTTCTGTATAGTTATCCTAAGATCCCTATCGATTAATGCCACAGGTATACCTAAAGACCTAGCTTCTACAGCGGCCTCAATCATTTCCCTTCCGGCCATAATCCCCGTATCGCTTGATATCTTCTTCTGAAGATAGGACATAAACAGTAACAAAAGTGCATTTCTGAAGCCAAAATCTTTCATCTCACGAAGCGTTGGCTTTCTATCATCATTATGCAAGAGCGCATCGAGCCTTGCAGGATCAAGCTCAAGAGCAACTATATCTGGTTTTTCTTCTCTTATTGCTTCCCGGACTTCAATAACACTCTTCTCATAGACATGCGCAGTACCAAGAATTATGTAGTTAGTATCGCCTACTTTCAGAAATTCCTTCATTTAAATCCTCTTTAGCATAAGTATTTCGGAGAATTTGAGTATATCTGTTTTTGATATGAATCCTATTAGCTTCCCATTTTCAAGGACTGGTGCTCTTCCAAGTTTTTTTTCTGTGAGTTTGTTGTGAAGTTTAAATACTTCCATATTCGGGGATGCAATGATTATATCTTTCACCATGACATCTTGAACTTTAGTATCGATCCATTTAATCCTTGGAACTTGGAGAAGCTCATTTATAGTTATGATACCTAAAAGATTGCCATCAAAAACAACAGGGTATCCCTTGTGTCTTTTTTCAATCAAGAGCTTTTCAAACT